>CAZPHR010000010.1:2985-11862 GCA_964586475.1 uncultured Methanomicrobiaceae archaeon | reverse complement strand
AACCGGGTGAAAAATTCACAATCACCGCAATGCCGAAAGGCGGAGGCAGCGAGAACATGTCGAGGATGGCGATGCTTCTTCCCTCTCAGGCGGGATGTGTGGAGGAGTTCGTTGCCGAGACTATGCTGATTGCAGGAGGAAGACCTTGTCCGCCGGTTGTTCTCGGGGTGGGTATAGGCGGGACATTTGACAGTGTCACAGCACTTGCAAAAGAGGCCCTGCTTGAACCTGTTGATGGGATGACAGACTACGCGCAGGAGATCTGCGATGCGGTGAACAGTCTTGGAATTGGGCCGATGGGTCTTGGCGGCGATACGACCTGTATAGCAGTAAAGGTGAAGAAAGGCCACTGTCATACCGCATCGCTTCCGGTTGCCGTAAATGTCCAGTGCTGGGCATGCAGGCGAGCCACCGTGGAGGTGAAGTTATGAGCACAATTCAGCTTAAAACACCCCTGGGTGACGAAATTTTAGATCTCCGTGCAGGTGATCGTGTGGAGCTTTCCGGGACGATATTCACTGCAAGAGACGAAGCCCATATGAGGATGATGGAGGAGGAGATTCCATTCGATCCCAGGGGGGCGGTAATATTCCACTGCGGACCTGTCATATCAGACGGCAGGGTTGTCGCCGCCGGTCCGACAACATCGGCAAGAATGAACTCACTCTGCGGTTTCCTCCTCGATGCCGGTGTTAGGGCTTTCATCGGCAAAGGCGGTATGAACACCGCGGTTTCATCTCTCATGAAGGGCAGGGCGGTCTATCTTGCCTATACCGGGGGATGTGCGGCTCTTGCAGCCTCCCGGATGGAGCTTAAAGGGGTTTATTTTGAGGATCTCGGGATGGCTGAGGCTGTATGGGAGATCAAGGTTGAAAACCTCCCTTTGACTGTTGCAATGGATGCGCACGGCGGGGACCTGTATTCCGGAGTCGCCCGGGACGCGGAAAAGTCCTTCAGGTCCGTGTTTCCTCCCGGATAATCATGTGAAATGAGGAGATATTTAGTAATTATAAGGAGCAATAATATACAATCATTAATTCCCCAGGTCGTGCCCTATGAAACTTGTTATTGATCAGAACCTCTGCAAGGGGTGCAATTTATGCACAATGGTTTGCCCCTACAATATTTTTCAGGAAGGAAGTGAACTTAACAAAAAGGGCGTGGTTGTTCCTGAACTTGACAGGCCGGAGAGATGCACAAACTGCAGGCTGACCAGCCTCTACCAGAGGAGGTTATGCGGGGTATGTCAGCTAATCTGTCCTGACCAGGCGATTAAATGGATTGAAGAGGAGCCGTATGAATCCATGAAGGTGGTGATTGAGTATTGAGCAGGATTGAATTCATGCAGGGCAATATCGCCTGTGCAGAGGGAGCGCTTGCGGCAGGATGCTCATTCTTCGGAGGATACCCGATTACGCCGTCTACCGAGATAGCCGAATATATGGCAAGGATCCTCCCTAAAAAAGGCGGCGCATTTATACAGATGGAGGACGAGCTTGGGAGCATATCCTCGATCATCGGTGCTTCCTGGGCGGGTGCACGCTCAATGACCGCCACAAGCGGCCCCGGGTTTTCACTCATGATGGAGAATATCGGTTACGCGGTGATGACCGAGACTCCTATAGTGGTGGTGAATATCCAGAGAGGCGGCCCTTCCACCGGGCAGCCCACCATGGGAGCACAGGGCGATATGATGCAGTGCAGGTTCGGTTCGCACGGTGACTATAGCACAATCGCACTCGTGCCGTCCACCGTCCAGGAGATGTTCGACCTGACCGTAAAGGCATTCAACCTTGCCGACAGGTTCAGGTGCCCTGTATTCCTGATGTCGGACGAGATAATAGGGCACATGAGGGAGAAGGTTACAATTCCCGAAGAGGTCGGGAGAAATCCGCGAAAACCCCTGAAGGAAGGAAAGCTTCCTTTCGAACCCGAAGACGATATGATCCCGGGTTTCCCGGAGTTCGGGAAAGGTTACAGGGTACATGTCACCGGACTGACGCATGACGAGAGGGGATATCCGGAGGCGACGAACTGCGAGCTTCACAGCGAGCTTGTTACCCGGCTTGTAAACAAGATCGAATCGAAGAGGCACGAGATCGCGGACTATGATGTTGTAAATCCGGAGGCAGAGGTAATATTCATCACATACGGTCCGCCGGGAAGAGCAGTGCGCCAGCTCATGCACGACAGGCCGGATATCAAAATTGGCCACCTTAATCTCAGGATCGTCTGGCCCTTCCCCGAGGAAGTGCTGAAGGAATTTCCAAATGCATCGAAATTCATCGTCCCCGAACTGAATATGGGGCAGATGGCAAGGGAGATTCAGCGCCACACAAATATCGGGGTTGAATCACTGCCTAAAATCGGTGGTGAGATGCATACGCCTGAAGAACTTTTCAGGGCCATGGGAGGGGACTCCTGATGAAATCCGCCGGGGACTGGTACAGGCATGACCGGATGCCGCATATATTCTGTACCGGGTGCGGAAACGGGACGGTTATAAACTGCACCCTGGAAGCCGTTGTGCAGATGGGCTGGGAGATCGACAATACGATATTCGTATCCGGAATTGGGTGTTCATCCCGCTCTCCGGGATATATAATAACCGACTCTCTTCATACTACCCACGGGCGGGCTCTTGCATTTGCAACCGGTGTCAAGCTTGCAAAGCCTGAGTTTGATGTGGTCGTCTTCACCGGCGACGGCGATCTCTCGGCAATCGGTGGCAATCACTTCATACACGCATGCAGGCGGAATATCAACCTGACAGTCATCTGCATGAACAACATGATCTACGGAATGACCGGGGGTCAGGGGAGTCCCTGCACTCCGGCCGGAGCGATCTCGACGACAACTCCTTACGGCGCGAACGAACCCGCATTCGATCTTGCAAAACTTGCGGAGGCATCAGGTGCTAACTATTCGGCGAGATGGACGACATATCATGTCAAAGAACTCACAAAAGCGATTAAGGCCGGAATGGAGACTCCGGGCTTCTCGTTCATAGAAGCCATGACGCAGTGTCCGACGTCTTACGGGCGGAGAAACAAACTACGCACCACGACTTCGATGCTTGAATACATGAGGGACAACGCTGTCCTTCTGAATAAGGCAAAGCGGATGGAGGCCGAAGGCCGGGAGCTTTCACCCGGGCAGTTCACCGTAGGAGAGTTCGTAAAACGGTTCAGGCCGGCTTTAGGAGTGGTTAAGGATGAGGAATGAAGTCTTGTTTTCGGGTTTCGGCGGACAGGGAATTATCCTGTCGGCTGTAATCCTCGGGCGTGCGGCTGCCATATATGACAACAAGTTTGCTGTCCAGACACAGGTATATGGTCCGGAAGCCCGTGGAGGCGCTTCAATGAGCGCCGTAATAATCGAGGATGAGGAGGTTCTTTATCCCAAGGTCCGGAACCCGGATATCTATGTAATCATGTCCCAGCAGGGTTTTGAAAAGTACGGAGTAAATGCAGGAGGGAAGGCCAGGATGCTTCTGGATTCCGGGCTTGTCTTCTCAAGGCCTGAATGCAGGTATGCAGAGGTTCCTGCGACGGAGTCCGCGAAGAAAGACCTGGGCCGTGTCATCGTTGCAAATATCATAATGCTCGGTGCTCTTGTCACTACCACCGAAGTCGTCAGCAAGGCGGCAATAGAGATGGCGGTCATGGACAGCGTTCCAAAAGGGACCGAGCAGCTGAATATGGATGCTCTTAACGCCGGATTTGATCTGGGTGAGAACTGCGAGGTTTAATCATGAAGCTTTTGGAATATGAGGCAAAGGATATTTTTAAAAAATATGGAATTCCCGTAGCAGAGGGATTCGTTGTCAAAAAAACAGATGATCCTGGAATAAACGTAAGTAACCTCGGGGACGAGGTGGTCATAAAGGCCCAGGTTGATGTAGGTGGAAGGGGCAAGGCAGGCGGAGTTGTCATATGCAGTGCCGGAGAATCACAGGACAAAATCGGGGAGATGTTTGCAAAGGATATCAAAGGCATCCCTGTAGAAACCATCCTTGTCGAGGAGAAACTGCCGATAACGGACGAGTACTATGTAAGCATCACACTTGACCGGTCGAAGAAGGCGCCTGTAATCCTCTTCTCCGCAGAGGGCGGAGTCGATATCGAGGAGACTGCAAAGAAGAATCCGGATGCTCTTAGAAGAGTCCGTGTCTCCCCTATGCTTGATGAAATCCCCGATTTCATGATGAGGGAGATGCTCAGGGACTCCCCGAAGGAATTATCTGCTGTAATCAAATCTCTCTACAGGGTCTTCTGTAAAACCGATGCGACTCTTGCAGAGATAAATCCGCTGGTGACCACTGAAAAGGGTGTTTATGCCGCCGATGCGAAGATAATCGTCGATGACAATGCCTTAAACCGCCAGGGGATCTCGGTGAACAGGGACCTGACCCAACGCGAGAGACTTGCCGAGGACCTCGGTTTTTCATACGTGGAGCTCGAGGGAAGCATAGGCGTCATCGGAAACGGCGCAGGTCTTACGATGTCCACTCTTGATATGATCGAGTATTATGGCGGAAAGGCGGCAAACTTCCTCGACGTGGGCGGGGGTGCAGACCGGGCAAGAGTCTGCAGTGCAGTAAAGCTCGTTGCAGGAATGGAGGGTGTAAAAGTTATTGTCGTAAACCTTCTCGGCGGTATCACCCGCTGTGACGAGGTGGCTGCGGGGATCGTTGAGGCCGGAGTGCCCCAGCAGGTCGTCGTTCGTCTTGCAGGGACTAACGAGGCTGAAGGAAGGAGAATTCTCTCTGAGAAGGGTTACCAGATGCTGGATTCTATGGAAGAGGTTGTGAAGTTTGCGGTCGGGGAGGTGGCCTGAGATGATATACGGAGATAAAAACACCGGTGTTATCGTGCAGGGTGCTACAGGAAGACAGGGTGCCTTTCACATCGATCTCATGAACAGGTACTCCGAATCTGTTGGAGGAAAAGGCGTTGTTGCAGGTGTAACTCCCGGCAAGGGAGGACAGGAGATCCACGGTGTTCCGGTCTACAATTCTGTCAGGGAAGCCCTCCTGGAGCACGATGCGTCTGTAAGTGTCCTTTTCGTTCCCGGTTTTGCAGCAGGCGACTCGATTATGGAGGCCGCATACAACGGCCTTGAGCTTGTCGTAGCAATAACCGAGCACATCCCCGTTCATGATACGATGAGGGCAATATCTTATGCCGGACTTGAGGGCTGTAGTGTTATCGGTCCAAACTGCCCCGGTACGATGTCCCCGGGTGAACTCAAGCTTGGCATAATGCCTGCACAGCTTGCAATGAGGGGAAATGTCGGTGTCATATCAAGGAGCGGGACACTGACATACGAAGTTGTTAATGAACTCAGCCGTGCAGGGATCGGACAAAGTACTATCGTTGGAATAGGCGGTGACCCTGTAATCGGGGAAACATTTGTAAATGTTCTGGAGAGATTCGAGAAGGACCCGGAGACAAAAGCTGTAGTCCTCATCGGCGAAGTCGGCGGCAACCTGGAAGAAGAGGGGGCATCATTTTCAAATCTTCCTCTTGTGACCTATATTGCAGGGGTCTCAGCACCGCCCGAGAAGAGAATGGGTCATGCAGGGGCCATTGTCGCAGGTGGTGAGGGGGATGCGGGGTCAAAGATCAGGCGTCTTGAATCCATGGGCATAACCGTTGCAGAGAAGCCCTCGGATATCCCGGTTCTTGTAAGGGAAATACTATAATTATAATAAATCTTATTATGTTTCAGCCGGGATATTAGATTGGTGAGTAAAGAACTTCTGATGATGCGAAGTGCATCAGATATAGCCGGGGAGATCAGGGCAAAGGCCATAGTATCTTTTCTGGATCCAATGGAATTCGCATCGGATATACCGATAATATGGGTTGAGGATCTTCAGCTTGATGTGCTGAAAGACCTGACTATGCACGATATTCTTGAAGTCTCGGAGAAACATCTCCATGATGCTGCCGTTCAGATCTATCTCTCCAAACAGTTTGAGGAGGGGGTAGTTGTCGGAGTGTTCCCTCATGCAGTCATTACATTTGACATCAAGGAAGGAAGTTCGTTTATCAATGTAAGGGATTTTGAGGACATAATTCCAAGAGACGTAATGTCTGCCATTTTAAAGGTGGCGCTGGAGTTGTGCCGGCGGGGTAGGGAGGGTCGCCATATCGGGAGTGCGTTTATTGTCGGTGATGAGAGCACGTTCTATAAGCAGGCGATTAGCAATCCGTTCAAGGGACAGAGACCCGAAGACTGCGATATCAAGAATGAACACAACTGGGAGAGTATCAAGGAGTTCGCCCAGCTTGACGGTGTCTTTATTGTAAATACAGAAGGACTGATTGTTTCTGCCGGGAGGTACCTGAACATCAATACCGGCACCGTGAAGCTTCCCGGAGGTATGGGGGGAAGACACCTTGCAGCAGCGGCAATAACAATGGATCTGCCTGTTGTCGGTGTTACTGTTTCAGAATCCGGCGGAATCGTGAGGGTATTCAGGGATGGTATCTGTGTTATGACTATCCGTTCAGATATCCGGATACGATAAACCGGCTATTAGTTCTTTTTTTAAGGTATAAACCTCGTTGACAGCCTTTATTTCAATAAGATTCAATGGGCAAATTATATTGTCTAAATGATTCATAATAATAATGAATTGTCTTTTGGGAGCAAGCTATGCAGAGAAATATTGCAGTAGAGAAATTACTTCAGACACCTATTGAAAAACAGCAGATAGAGATCGCCGAGAGAAAGTGCATTGGTCATCCTGACAGTCTTGCAGACGGAATTGCAGAGGCTGTCTCAAGGGCTCTTTCAAGGACCTATCTTGAGGAATGCGATGCAGTCCTGCATCACAACACAGATCAGGGTGAGGTTGTTGCAGGAGAATCTATACCTACGTTCGGCGGAGGAAAGGTTACAAGGCCGATATATGTACTTCTCACCGGCCGTGCGACAAAGGATTTCGAGGGAAAGACTATCCCTACGGACGCTATTGCAGTCGAAGCCGCCCGTGATTACCTTAAGGATACCCTTCATTATCTCAATATGGAGAGGGACGTAATCGTTGACTGCAGGATGGGTACCGGCTCTTCGGATCTTCGTGATGTCTTCAAGGCATGTGGTGATAATCCTGTTCCGCATGCAAACGATACATCTTTTGGAATCGGACATGCTCCGTTCAGCGATCTTGAGAACATCATACTAAAGGTCAGTGATCACATTGACGACAATGTCAGGCCCAAAAAACCGGTTATCGGAACAGATATCAAGATCATGGGTCTCAGGCAGGAGAATGAGATCAATCTTACGCTCTGTGTGCCCATGATCGACAGGTTCTGCAGCTCAATGGACGATTATACTGATGCGGTCGCTTTCATACGCGATGATGTCCAGAAGGTGGCATCCGGGTGCACTGACCGTAAGGTCAATGTATGGGTAAACACAGGTGACAGGGTAGATAAGGGCAGCATCTTCCTCACTGTAACCGGAACCTCGGCAGAGATGGGCGACGATGGTTCAGTAGGTCGTGGGAACCGCTGCAACGGGCTGATAACTCCCCAGAGGCCTATGAGTATGGAGGCAACAAGCGGAAAGAACCCGATAAACCATATCGGAAAGATCTACAATCTTCTATCTACCGAGATTGCCATGCAGTGCGTAAAGGAGATCGACGGAATAGAGGATCTATACGTCCGTCTGCTCTCACAGATTGGAAAACCGATCGACCAGCCGCTGGTTGCAAGTGCCCAGTACATTACATGTGATGACTGCGCAGCCTCGGCTGACCAGGAGATTTACTCAATCATCGATGAGAGACTGGCTGATATTACAGGCATCACCGAGAGAGTAATCCGCGGTGAATTAAAGACTTTCTAACACAACTATTTTTATTAGAATGAATCCTGATGAAAAACCCCGGGATCTGATTCGCCTCGCGATCCCGAATAAAGGCAGAATTGCCGATCCGATAATTGAAACCATTGAGAAGAGCGGACTTAAGATAAAGAACAGTATCAGCAGGAAACTTATCTCAAAGACTTCGGATCTTGAAATTGAGGTGCTGCTTGCACGACCTGTAGATATCCCGGAGTTCGTGGCCGACGGAGCTGCAGACCTGGGTATTACAGGAAGGGATATGGTTATGGAGAGGGGCTCCGATGTGAAAGAGCTCTTCGACCTTAAAAGCGGAAATGCAACCCTGGTCCTTGCCGTTCCGTCGGAATCAGAGATAAATGAAAAAGGACAGCTTGAAGGTCTGCGTGTGGCAACCGAGTTTCCTGGCATTTCCGGGAAATATTTCAGTGAATTTGGTATAAACGTCACCCTTGTCCCCGTGGGAGGTGCCTGTGAGGCTGCACCCTACCTTGGAATCGCCGATGCAATAATCGATCTCTCAAGTTCAGGAGTTACTCTCGCTACAAACAACCTCAGGGTTATTGATGAAATCCTGCATTCAACCACTGTTCTTATTGCAAACAGGGATGCTGAAGCAAGACACCCTGAAAAGATTGCCGAACTGTGTCTTGCTCTTGAAAGTGTCATCAGGGCCCGCGGTCAGTGTTACCTCATGATGAACGTGGCCCGGCCCTCTCTTGAAGAAGTGAAACGGGAGCTGCCCGGTCTTTCAGGTCCGACAGTAATGGACGTATCATCTGATGAAAATATGGTGGCCGTTCATGCAGTCGTGCAGGAAGACCATCTCTATTCACTTGTCGGGAAACTGAAGAATGCCGGGGCAAAAGACATACTTGTAGTCCCAATCGAAAGGATGATCCGTTAGGGGTGAACAGGATGAGGGTTTTTCCTGCTGTTGATATACTTGGAGGCAGGTGCGTGCAGCTTGTCCAGGGAAGACGAGAGTCTGCAACCGTATTCGGCCATCCG
>CAZPHR010000010.1:948-2975 GCA_964586475.1 uncultured Methanomicrobiaceae archaeon | reverse complement strand
CAGCTTGTCCAGGGAAAGAGGGATTGCAGGACCGAGTATGGCGCTCCCCTTGAGTGTGCACTTCGCTGGACTGATGAGGGTGCAGAAGCACTTCATATAATTAATCTTGACGGGGCATTCGGGAACGCAGGCGGGAATGCCGGGCTGATCCGTGAACTGGTCCGCGAGACCGGCGTGTACATTCAGCTCGGTGGCGGCATCAGGAGTGTTGAGGATGCGTCCAGCTGGCTTGAAACTGGTGTAAGCAGGGTAATCCTTGGAACTCTTGCGATAGAGCATCCTGAGGCCGTTAAAGAGCTTTCAGATCTTTTTGGAAAGGAGCGGGTTGTTGCAGGTGTGGATGCCCGTGGCGGAAATGTTGTTGTAAAAGGGTGGGAAGAGTCTGCCGGAGATTACATAGGGTGGGCAAAACGGTTTGAAGAAGCCGGTGCCGGAGCTCTTCTTTTTACCAATGTTGATGTTGAGGGTCTCCAGAACGGAATAGATCCAAAACCTGTGGAAAAACTGGTTAATGCAACATCCCTCCCTGTAATCGTGGCAGGGGGGATCTCTTCTTCTGAAGATGTAGTAAATATAAAGAAGATTGGGGCAGATGGAATAGTACTGGGTTCTGCTTTGTACAGTGGAAGGATCAGTCTCAGGGAAGCCCTGGAGGTATCCGGATGAGATGTTTTGAAAAATCAAGGAAGACAAAGGAAACCGATATTTTTGTAAGTATCGATCTTGATGGAAAGGGAAATGTGGCGGCAGACACGGGAATCCCTTTTATGGACCATATGTTTGATGCCTTTGGGAGGCACGGGATGTTTGACCTGACCGTCAGGGCAAAGGGCGATCTTGACGTGGACAGCCACCATACGATCGAGGATATCGGGATTGTTCTCGGCCAGGCTGTTGCCGGGGCGATTGATGACGGAAAAGGGATAACCCGTTTCTCTCACATGGCTGTTCCCATGGATGAGTCGATCGCATACGTGACCCTGGACTGTGGCGGAAGGGGATATCTTGTAATGAACGGGACATTTGGTGATTCCTCCCTGCCGGGGATGCCCGGAGATCTTCCTGAGCATTTCTTCTATAGTCTCTGCTCCAATGCAAAGATTACTGCCCATATCTCATTTGAAGGTAAAAATGCACATCATAAGTGCGAAGCAGTCTTCAAGGCATTTGGCATCGCTCTCAGGAATGCCACAAGAGTCGATCCCGAAAAGGGCATACCCAGTACAAAAGGTCAAATCTAATTTTTTAAGAACAGTAAATTTAAAAGAAAAAAGATTCAGGCGTTGACAGCCATGTCAACATCTTCTTTCTTGATAGTCTTGCGTCCAGCGTGCTGGGCGTACTTTGAAGCCTCTTTTGTGAGGTTTGCAATGTATGCCTCGGATGCATCGACGATTGCCTGTGCTGCGTCGCTGCCTACTCTCTCTGCTCCGTTCTTCTTTGCAATTCTTACTACTGCTGCTATTGGTAGATCATTCGCCATTTCAATTCCACCTCAGTTGAAAGTAATCCCGGCGAATATAAATACTTTTTGGGATTTTAACGAATTTTGGGGGTTAAAAGGAATAAATTACAATAATCCATGATTTTATTCGTTGCAGGAAAATTTTACGAAAATTATGGTTTATGCCCC
Source organism: uncultured Methanomicrobiaceae archaeon (assembly GCA_964586475.1). Taxonomy (GTDB): domain Archaea; phylum Halobacteriota; class Methanomicrobia; order Methanomicrobiales; family Methanomicrobiaceae; genus Methanolacinia. Next base: position 1,342 of record CAZPHR010000010.1, on the reverse strand, counting down.
CTATAATCCCTGTGATTGGCAAATAATCCTCAATATGTTGTCTGATAATAATCGGCCAATGCTGCGGCGAGGAAAATTGCATTTGAATAATCAGAGGAGGCGCGCGAAGTATCCACAAATATCCTGCTGAGATTTGCGACAGGAGCACCGTGTGCCCGCCCTCCTCCGAGAAGGGCAAGTGTCCTGAAGATAAGATTGCCGGAAATCCCGTCAGGAGCTATTATTATGCTGTGTTCCACTACGGCATCTTCTATGAGAATCTCCATATGATCCGAACCTGTTTTTTCCGCGACAATCTCTGCATCCTTTATAGTTCTGTCAACAACCGGATGCCTTCCTATATCTCCAAGGCGTCCTCCCGATAATATGGCTGCTTTATCGCTAATATTCAGGG
>CAZPHR010000010.1:326-922 GCA_964586475.1 uncultured Methanomicrobiaceae archaeon | reverse complement strand
TTTTGCGTATTTAACCAGTTCCGTCTTCTCCTCTATTGTCCATCCTTCATCAACACCCACGGGTGCGAGAAGGAATCTTATCCCGGAAGCGGTCTCCAGAAGTGCAATCCGTTTCAGTGATTCGGTCTTTTCATACTCCTTTAAGAGAGTCATAACGGTATTCGATGGCAGTGTCCCTCTGACTGCAGCGTCGATTCTGCCGCTGTAAAGGGCTTTTACAAGCTCTTCTTCCGGATTTCCAGCCGTGACTGTATCATATTCACAGTCCGGGAGGTTTTTACTGGTAAAAATAGTAATTTTATGTTTTTTAGAGGCAGGAAGGATTGTTTTCAGAACTTTTTCTTCACCGTTGCCAATTCCAATTCCTATATGCATCAAAATTCCCTTCCGGAATCAGACGAAGAGGTGCATGATTCCCTCTGCACTAAGGTCAAAAACCTTGCTTTCTTCCTCATCATGCACTACCTTGAGGATGTTAGTATCGTCGATCTCTCCAATGTCCGTTGCAGTTATGCCGGCTTCTGAGAACATTGAGATAATCTCACTGACATTTTTTTCATCTGCTGTAAGGATAAAACCCATACCCGGATACATTC
>CAZPHR010000010.1:0-316 GCA_964586475.1 uncultured Methanomicrobiaceae archaeon | reverse complement strand
TTGAAGGTTATCCCGTATTTATCAAGATCCGGCCTGGGAATATTTGAGAGATTTACCGATGCTCCTTTTTTGCTCGTCTCAAGAAGCATACCCAGTGTTCCTATAACTCCGGGGTTGCTTATGTCCTTGCCTGAAGTTAAAAGGTGTTTTTCTCCCAGTGTCTGCATTAGTCTTATCTGCCTTCGGACTGTTTCCGTATCACGCAATGTTGCCGAATCCCAGTTCAGGGCACATGAAGGATGGACTCTTCCTTCAAGGTCAATTGCTGCAATAATCCTGTCTCCTGCCCGTGCAGTATGTGAAAATATTGCATCTT
>CAZPHR010000009.1:3597-12040 GCA_964586475.1 uncultured Methanomicrobiaceae archaeon | reverse complement strand
AGTTTTACGGGAATGGGCGGGATTATCCTGCTGAGCTCCCATGAAGTCTCCTCCTCGTCGAAGTTGTCCGGGTTGACGTTGTATTCGAGCACCTTTCCTTCATTATCCTCCGACCTGAAGTTAAGCGACCACGAATCGCCTGCATGAACTCTCCTCTTAGTATCTTCCCCCGGGCATCTTTCGATCCTGAGTACCGTCTTTCTTCCCGGCCCTGATCCGTTTTCGGATATTCCAAAACACAGTTCCAGGCTATGAAAGGGAATGTCACGGATCTCGCCGAGATTGCCAACGAATACAGCTCTAAGCAGCCTTAGTATCGTTGTCTTTCCATAGCCGTTGGGTGCTGTGATAATCGAGATGCTGTCCGGGTTTTCAAGAGGAATCTCGTGATCGAATTTTTCAAAAAGGCCGGATATTCTGATATTCTCGAGCTTTATCCTGTTGAACCTGAGCGGGGAGTCGCGTGTGATGGCATCGCTGAGCCTGCCGAGCATCTCTTCGGTATTCTCGGCATCAAGAAGAGGATATTCCACCCATTTGTCTGCAAATATTTTTGATATTACATCGATGTATTCTGCATGCTGCCGGCGGTTTCCGAGAAAGATGACCCTTTCATAATTGAACAGACCGTCCGACTCGGCATTTATTTCTATCGTATCGTATTCGATCCGGGATTCGGCAAAGGTGTTTTCAGAATAGTACTGGATCTCTTCATCAGGAAGGACGAACCCGTACCTCGGGGTAAGAATTACCCTGTCTTCGGGATAGAATTTTTCAGTATACTCCCGGCACCTTTGTGCAAAACGGCCTGTGAATGCATAATCCGCCTTTGCCTGCCGGGATTTGTCAGGATTCTTATCCAGATCCCAGATCTTCTCCTCTCCGGCAGGAGTTATTACCAGGGTTTTAAGTGCCATTTGTTACATTTAGGGGTTTCTTTGGAAATTAATGTAGCGAAGGAGTCCGTGAACAGGGAGATATCGGGACAAATGAAGAGGCTGTACTGGGACACCTGCAATTCATGAATTGCCGGATTAAGGCGGCACCTGTGCACGCTTTTAAAGAATAAAGACCAAACACTCTATTGGAACCGGTAAAGAATTTTCATGAAGATTGCATTTGTCTATGATGTGGTTTACCCTTACGTCAAAGGCGGAGGGGAAAAAAGAATCTGTGAGCTGTCGCTGAAGCTTGCTGAAAGGGGCCATGAGGTTCATATATTCGGCATGAAATACTGGCCGGGGCCGGATGTTTTCGAGAAGGATGGAATAACATATCACGGAGTCTGCAGGCCGAAGCGGCTCTATGTAAAGGGAAGAAGATCGATCTTTCAGGCTGTATATTTTCCAATTTTTCTTTTTTTTCCGCTTCTCAGGGAAAAATTTGATGTGATCGACTGCCAGGCGTTTCCTTATTTTCCGGTTTTTCCTGCATGGCTTGCATCAAAGATAACCCGTTCGCATCTTGTTGTTACATGGCTCGAAGTCTGGGGAGACTACTGGTACCGGTACCTTGGCAGAAAAGGAATCTTCGGCATATTTATTGAACGACTGGTCGCCCGCATTAATAGTCATCATATTACAATTTCACACTCAACAGCTAAGGCAATGGAAGAGATAGGGGTGCAGGGCCCCATTCCGATTATCCCATACGGCATCGATCCGTTACAGATTCAAAACGTTTCTCCGGCAGGAGATAAATCTGATATTTTATTTGCCGGGCGCCTGATCCGGGACAAAAATGTCGATCTTCTTCTTAGGGCACTGGCACAGGTCATGAAAGAAATCCCCGGCATAAGTGCAGTAATTATTGGAGACGGGCCCGAGCGACGGAGTCTTGAAACACTTTCACACGAACTTGGACTTGACGACATTGTCACATTTAAAGGATTTCTACCAGGCGATGATTCGGTAATCGCAGCCATGAAGTCATCAGAAGTATTTGTCCTTCCTTCTTCTCGTGAGGGTTTTGGGATTGTTGCAATAGAGGCGATGGCCTGCGGACTCCCGGTTGTAACGGTAAACCATCCTCAAAATGCTGCACAGGATCTGGTTTTGGACGGGAAAACAGGATATGTAACCGGACTTTCACCTGAACAACTTGCAATAGGAATAATATCAGCCTTTTCAGGCAGGGTGAATATGCAGGACGATATTGCCCGTAATGTTAAGGAATTCGGATGGGATTCGGTTGTAGACAAACTTGTTCAGGCATATGACAGAAAATAAAGACTACAACAAATAATCAAGAAAAATTTTCGCATAGATATGGGCAATTAAACAATATACCCTTCATTTTATGTGCAATTAAAAAAAAAATTATTGTAAAGTTCAGCAATAAGATTTCTCTAATTAACCTAAGAGAAGCAGATCATCATCTGGGAAATTATGAAAAAAATATTGATTACCGGAATCAGCGGCTTTGTCGGCGGACATTTTGTTAATTATCTGAATTCAAACCATAAAGATCTCAAGGTGACCGGAATAAGCCGTGAACCGCCTTCATGGGATTTTGTACCCTGTAATCCGGATTCATTTCAGCATTATAAGGCAGATTTGAATGACCTCCCTAAGATAAAAACAATTATCGAAAAAACTGAACCTGATTTTATACTTCACCTTGCAGCCAGGAGTTCTGTCGCGGAAAGCTGGGGAAATCCGGTTGATTCGTTTATGAACAATACGAATATTTTTTTAAATATCATCGATACTGTGAGGCTTCTCGATAACGGGGCAAGAATCCTCTCGATAGGATCTTCAGAACAATACGGGATTGTATCTGAAGCTGATCTTCCTCTGTCAGAAACAAGACCTCAATCCCCCCAGAGTCCCTATGCCGTTGCAAGAGTCTCACAGGAGATGCTTGCAGGGATTTATTCAAGAGGATACGGTCTTGACATATGCTGTACCCGCTCTTTTAATCACTGTGGGCCGGGGCAGAAAGATAAATTTGTGGTCAGTTCTGTTGTAAAGCAGTTCGTCAGGATTGCAAAAGGCATCCAGGATCCTGTCCTACATATCGGGGACGGCACGATTGTTCGTGATTTTGTTGATGTCCGCGATGTCGTCGAGGCTTACTGGCTCCTTTTGACCAGCGGAAGATCCGGGGAGGTCTATAATGTCTGCAGCGGTGAAGGAAGATCGATAATTGATATTGTGAATCAACTTTCGGGTATATATGAGATTGACATTGATATAAGACAGGAAGATTCATGGATCAGGCCCAGGGACAGCCCGGCAATTATCGGAGATTATAGTAAAATTTACAATGAGTTAGGATGGAAACCAAAGATATCATTTGAAGAAACGCTCTGTTCAATATATGATTACTGGGACAGATATCTGGAAGCGGGTAATCCTTCATAAATTAAAAAGTGGTATAACATCCATCCCTATATAATATACCAGGATATGGAAAGATGACAGTACAAAAAAAAGCACTGATTACAGGAATAACAGGACAGGACGGATCCTATCTTGCCGAACTGCTTCTCTCTAAAGGATATGAGGTACATGGTCTTGTAAGACAGTCATCGACATTTAATACTTCAAGAATCGATCATATATATATCGACCCTCACGAATCAGGTGCTAAGCTATTCCTTCATCATGGTGACCTTTCAAACTCGGAACAGATCAATAATATCATCTTTAATATCCAGCCCGACGAAGTCTACCACCTTGGTGCCCAGAGTCATGTCAGGGTAAGTTTTGATATACCCGAGTATACAGGAAATATTACCGGTCTTGGAACAACACGTTTACTTGAATCCATCAGGAGAAGCGGACGTTATATAAAATTTTATCAGGCATCATCGAGCGAGATGTTCGGGGGTGCAAAACCGCCACAAAATGAAGGGGCGCTCTTTGTGCCAAGAAGTCCCTATGCATGTGCAAAGGTCTATTCATACTGGATGGTGAAGAACTATCGCGAGGGATACAATCTGTTTGCTTCAAACGGAATTCTCTTTAATCATGAATCACCGCGTCGCGGAGAGACATTTGTAACGAGAAAGATTACCAGGGGCATTGCTTCAATTCTCGCAAAAAAAGAGGATTATCTCTACCTTGGAAACCTTGAGGCAAAGCGTGACTGGGGTTATACACCTGAATACATCGAAGCTATGTGGATGATGCTCCAGGCTGAAGCTCCCGATGATTTTGTCATTGGAACAGGTGAGACCAATTCAATACAGGAATTCCTCGATGAAGCATTCTCTTATGTTGATCTGGATATTGACGCCCATATTAAAATCGACCAGAAATACTTCCGTCCTACTGAAGCCGATGAATTAAGAGCTGATTATGGAAAGGCAGAAAGAGTCCTTGGATGGAAACCCAAAGTGAAATTTAAAGAGCTTGTAAAAATTATGATAGATTCGGACCTTCGTTCTGCCGGGCTCGAAGCACCCGGTGAAGGAGATGAATTTATTAAAGATAACTTCAGCGAGAAATGGTGGAAGAAAGATTAGTAAATGTGGCAATTTTCTTTGAAACCACCTTTATTTTGATTTTTCCGGACCGGATAATGTGATAAACAAAGACGAAATAGTATACAAAGACTGATAAAATGAAAATACTTCATGCGACCAAAAAATATCCGGATGCAATTGGAGGGGATGCTTTTGTCGTATCAAACCTGGAGAAAGAACAACAAAGACAGGGGCATGAAGTATTTATTCTGACATCCAGATGCAGGGAAACAATCAGGAAAGAAAACGTTCTCCAGTTTGGAATCACTGATTCGCCTGCCGGACTTGATAAAATCAGTCTGAAAAGGATCCTGTCACTCATTATTCTCTCTATCACAGGTTTTTTTCTCCTGAATCGTTTAAAACCGGATATAATCCATTCACATTCCCCTGACATCGGATTTTTATTGTCGTATCAGGCCTTTTTATTTAACATCCCTGTGATAAACACCTGTCACGGAGTGACATTTTCGGACGACCAGCCATCTACAATAAAAGGCCATATGGAATTATTGCTCTTAAAGGCCGGGCATTTTAAAGATATTGTAACTGTTGACAGAAACAGCATTCCCGTATTATCCAGACGGCTGGCAAAGAATATTGTATATATTCCAAACGGTGTCGATATTAAATTTTTTAAGAATGAAAGTACCGGAGATTTGTCTGGACCGGATGTAAAATTCTTATTTGTAGGCCGGCTGGAAACCCAGAAAGGTCTAAAATATCTTATTCAGGCTTCTGAAAAACTGCTAAAAGAAATCAGTTATTTTAAATTATTTATTATTGGTGAAGGCTCTCTTTCTCATGAACTGGTCAGGATGGTTAATGAAGCCGGCTTAAATGAGCATATCAGCTTTACCGGGAGGGTTGATGCAGATAGATTACGGCAATATTATCATTCCTGCGATGTTTTTATTCTGCCTTCCATCTGGGAGGGACTGCCCCTGACTCTCCTGGAGGCATGGACCGCCGGTCTTCCGGTTATTGTCACAGATGTAGGTGATATTTCACACATATGCAAAAACAGGGAAAATGCACTGATTGTCAATCCCAAAGATCCGGATGCCCTTTGTAATGCAATGCTACTTCTTGTAAAGGATAAAAAAATGCAAAGCGATATTGCCAAAAACGGAGAAAAAACCGTAAAATCAGGTTATTCCTGGGGGGAGGTTACGGAAGAATATATTAAAATCTATAACCATATTCCTGATCCGAGTTGATCCTGGCAAAAACAAAGAGATCTTCTGATACTTTTTTTACGGGAATTTTTATGGATATTTCTCTTCTCTTCTTCAGGAAATAGGGAATTTTTTTAACAGCATCCCATTTTGATTTTATTATTATTTTGGTTCTTTTCCTCAGCATATAATGCGGAATTACACCAATACTTCTCCCGATTATCCATGGAGAGTAGAGGATAAGAAGTCTTCCTGGGAAATCTTTCACTGCAAACCAGATGATGTTCCTGTTGCCGTGGTAAACGCAAAATTCCGATTCAAACCCTGATGTTGCACTGTTTATATGCGTTACGACAGCCTTTGGATAGTAGAGGCACTTCCAGCCGGCAAGATATGCCCTGAATGAGAGATCCACATCATCATGATACATGAAGAAATCTTCATCAAAAAGGCCGATTTCGTCAAGCATGGATCTCCGGTATAATGCCGCCCCGGCACAGGCTCCTATAACATATTCAGGTTTTTCATACTGACCCGAATCTTTTTCAAACATGCCCCTGTTCCATGCAGCCCCGCTTCTTGATATGCACATTCCAGCTGAATTTATCCTTCCGTCAGGAAAGATCATCTTCGATCCTATAATCCCGACATCTTTGTCCGATTCAATGGCTTTATGCAAATATTCCAGAAAATGATTATCAGAAATTGTATCATTGTTCAAAGTACAGATATATTCTCCTTTTGAATGCCTGATTCCCTGGTTTGTTGCTCCCGTAAATCCCAGGTTTTCAGGATTTTTAATTAAAATAACGTCCGGAAATTTATCTTCGATGAATTTTACACTACCATCAGCTGAACCGTTATCCACTACAATTATCTCGAAATCCTTATAGGACTGATTAGAGATTGAAGACAGGCAATCTTCCAAAAATTCGATTCCGTTATAATTCGGGATAACTACGCTTATCATTAAAAATTCTCTTCCGGTACTATGTTATGCAGGAATTATTAAAAAATAATGTAATATCTGTTTATTGATCTTTCATATAACAATATTTTATCATAAAAGGAAAACAAAGATTTTGTACTAAAGAGCTGGTTCAATGAATATTATAATAGATGGTGTAAAACTAAAAAAACTGACACTCATCCCTGATGAGCGGGGGTGGCTGATGGAGATTTTAAGATGCGATGATCCGGTTTTTGAATCATTCGGGCAGGTTTACTGCACCACTGCCTACCCCGGTGTCGTTAAAGCCTGGCATTACCATAAAATTCAGACCGACAATTTTACCTGCGTTCACGGGATGATGAAGGTTGCATTATATGACGCAAGAAAAGATTCCCCTACCTGCGGAAACCTGATGGAGATGTTTGTCGGAGAGAAAAATCCGGTGCTTGTAACCGTTCCTCCCGGAGTTTACCATGGATTTAAGGGGATTGGGACAGAGACGGCATTCTTTGTAAGTGTTCCGACACATGCCTATAATTATAAGGAACCCGACGAGTACCGCCTCCCGCCCGATACCGATGAAATACCATATGACTGGGGTCTTTTGCCCGGACTTAAACACGGCTGAGAGGGATTAGATGAATCTTTTGGTAACAGGCGGATGCGGGTTTATCGGAAGCAACTTTGTCAGGTATATGCTTGATACATATGATGAGATCTCGATAGTCAACCTAGATAAACTGACATATGCAGGAAATCCTGAGAATCTGAAGGATATCGAAAATGATTCCAGGTACACTTTTGTCCAGGGAGACATCTGCGATCCTGATTCGGTCAATTCTGTAATTTCAAAATATAATATCGATACAATTGTTCACTTCGCGGCTGAGAGCCATGTTGACAGATCCATAGACGACGGGTCCGTTTTCATAAAAACAAATGTTCTCGGGACATACACGATGCTCGAGGCCGCAAGGAAATACGGGATTAAAAGATTTGTTCATATATCCACAGATGAGGTCTACGGGAGCACAATAGAAGGATCCTTTGTTGAGACCGACATCCTGGAACCCTCGAGTCCTTATTCTTCAAGCAAGGCAGGATCCGATCTCCTGGCTCTCTCATTTTTTACAACCCATAACCTTCCTGTGATTGTAACGCGGTGCACAAACAACTACGGGCCTTACCAGTACCCGGAAAAATTGATCCCGTTCTTTGTTTCAAACCTGATTGAAGGAAAGAAAGTGCCTGTATACGGAACAGGAAAAAATATCCGTGACTGGCTGTATGTAATCGATCACTGCAGTGCAATAGACTTCGTTCTTCAGAACGGTATCCCCGGAGAGATCTATAATATCGGCGGCGGAGAGGAGAAGACAAATCTTGAGATAACATACAAAATTCTTGAGCTCCTTGGCAAAGATGAATCATCAATAGAGTATGTCGAAGACAGAAAAGGCCACGACTTCAGGTATTCGCTTGACTTCGGAAAATTAAGGGCAATGGGCTGGGAGCCGGAATATTCTTTTGAAGAAGCGATTGAATCCACGGTGAAATGGTATACTGAAAATGAGCAGTGGTGGCGCCCGCTTAAGGAAAGGAAATCCTGATGAAGAAGGTGCTTATTCTCGGTGCAAACGGAATGCTGGGGCATGCCCTCAGGGATGTTTTCCCCGGGGCGGTATGCAGGGGGCATGAACTTGACATCACTGATGAAAAGAAGATTTCTTCCTATATCTCAGAGTTAAATCCTGATATTGTCATTAATTCGGCGGCATATACGGATGTCGACGGTTGTGAGGATAAACGGGAGCATGCATTCAAAGTAAACGGGGAAGCACC
>CAZPHR010000009.1:0-3497 GCA_964586475.1 uncultured Methanomicrobiaceae archaeon | reverse complement strand
AAGCCGACCTATAGTGTTGATCTTGCAAAAAAGACACCTGAGATAATAAATCTTGATGCAGGGATATATCATGTCACAAATGACGGGGTGTGTTCATGGTTCGAATTCGCATCCGCATTCATCGACAATGCCGTTCCCTGTTCCAGCTCCGAATTTCCGAGAAAAGCAAAACGTCCTGAATATTCGGTCCTGAAGAACACCAAAACCGCTCCGATGAGACACTGGAAAGATGCACTTGACGATTATTTAAGAGGCAAAAAATTATGAAAGGAATTATTCTTGCCGGAGGCACCGGCTCGCGTATGTACCCGCTGACCAAGGTTACAAACAAACACCTCCTGCCTGTTTATGACAAACCGATGATCTGCTACCCGCTTGAAAAACTGGTAGATGCAGGAATTAAAGAGATTATGATCGTCTCCGGCCGGGGACATGCAGGCCATTTTCTTGAGCTCCTCGGATCTGGCGCCGAATACGGGGTGCATATCACATACGAGATCCAGGAGGAGGCGGGCGGCATTGCCCAGGCACTCGGCCTTGCAGAAAAATGGGCGGGCAGTGATTCGATAACAGTCATTCTCGGCGATAACATATTCCAGGATTCGATAAAACAGGACGTATCAGAATTTACCGGAGGGGCAAAGATCTTCCTAAAACCGGTCCCGGATCCCCACAGGTTCGGTGTTGCCGAGGTTGGTCCCGACAGGGTCATATCAATCGAGGAGAAACCAAAGGAGCCAAAGTCGGATCTTGCTGTAACCGGACTCTACATGTATGACAATAAAGTGTTTGATATTATAAAGACCCTCAAACCTTCCGGAAGAGGCGAACTTGAGATTACAGATGTCAATAACGAATATGTCAGGCGGGAAGAGATGGTGCACACGATTTTAAAGGGACACTGGAGCGATGCAGGAACCTTTGACAGTCTTCTTCGGGCCAGCCTGCTTGTCCAGAAGCTGAGACAGAATTTAAAACAGGAATGAAGAGTCCCCCTCTCAAACAAACTTTTTTTCCGATCCTAATAAGGGATAAACCGATAATATACAATCTTCAACATTTCGAAATAAGAAAACATCCCTCTTGCTTTTTTGTATTTCCTCATCAATTTTCTGAAACACGAATTATTTTGCTTATAAAATTCGTAGATTATTCCGGCTACAATCTTATTGATATTCTGATTATTCGTATTCAGATCTGCAATATACGGTTCATCAGGATCCGGAAGGGCATTATAAAAAAGCCTTCCATCCTCCCGGCCCAGATATTTAACTGCGACATTCCGGTTGGAATCTTCATAAGATTCAATAATCTTTCGTCTTTTTTCAGGTGAAAGGATATGCTTTATTCCCGTGGAAGGAATATTTTGTTCCATAAAATATTCAATTAAAAAAGTATGAAATTCAATATCGTCCTTAAACTGAATTTTACACTGGCGAATTAGTTCAACTAGGGTCCAGTCAAATCTTTCATTGATTCTTTTACCGGGGATCATAAAATCCTCATCCGCCTCAAGGCCCATTGCATCAAGGAAGTCTGTAATAATATCTGTTTTAAGCTGCCTTTCTTCAAAACACCGGACAATGATATTTTCCTTACCAAATGCTTCTTCCCAGGGGGCAAGGACTTTTTCATGATCAAGAATTATTCCGGAATGTCTAGCGATAAATTCATCTATCGTCAACCAGGTTTTTCCCCTTGGACTTTTAACTCTCTGGTTGTAAACAGCTTCTGCCAGTTCATCCTGTCGCCTGATATAGCAGATGATTTTTACATCGACTTCATCCGGAATTAATGCCTTAAGCCTTGATACATTACCATAAAGACGGCAAAAATTTTCAGCACTGAGGATATAAGTGCTATATCTGGAATTTTTCAATTTTTTTATAAATTTTTTTGCAGGAGATTTTTTGTTCCCATGAATTTGTGAGAGTGTATTGAATATTATTTCATTGGCGACATCATGATGACCTGTGATAAAACCAGGATAAAGAATTCCTTTTTTCTTAAGAAGCCCCTGGTTTTTGAATAAAAAGGTCTGAATCGACGAGGTTGCAGTTTTAGGTTCGCCAATATGGATGAAGAGGGTCTTTTTCATGGAAGTTAAAACCTGTCAAATGTTTGTTATCTTAATAATAATATTTTTTTATTATTTATTTCAGCCTTTTTTTTACAAGTTATTTAAAAATTATTTATTTACTTTCCAGAGAGAGAAGGGTCTTCACAAAAAGATCTAAAAATGCCCTGCCCAGGCAATTCTATCAGGCCTAATAAGAGAGATATTTATAGTATAATATTTTCATTATTTCAAAATAAGAAAACCTGTCCTTTGCTTTTTTGAATCTTCTCAGCATTTTTTTACCAAATGAATTATTTTTTTTATAAATATCGTAGATTATTTCGGGTATAACCGGACTGATACTCTGACTATTCATATTCAAATCAGCGATATACGGTTCATCAGGACCCGGGAGGGGATAATAAAATAGCCTGCCATCCTCACGGCCAAGATATTTAACTGCGACATTCCTGTTTGAATCCTCGAAATACTCAATGATTTCTTGCCTTTTATCAGGTGAGATAATATGTTTTTTTTCCAGGGGAGGTGTATTTCGCTCTTCAAAATAATCATGTAGAAAGGTATAAAATTCAATATCGCCCTCAAAATGAATTTTACAGAGACGTATTAACTCTATTAAATCCCAGTCAAATCTTTGATTGATCCTCTTTTCCGGAATGACGAATTTTTCATCCATCCCCAGGCCAATTGCATCAAGAAAATCTGTGTAAATATCGGTTTTAAGCTGTCCTTCTTCAAAGCACCGGACAATAATATTCTCTCTTCCAAAGGCTTCTTCCCATTGGGCAAGAACTCTTTCATAATTAAGGATATTTTTGGCAGGACCTTCAACATACTCATCTATCAACCAGTTTCTTCCAAGCGGACTCTTGACAGTCTGGTTATAAATTGCCTCGGTCTGGTCATCCTGCCTTCTGACATAGTAGATAATTTTTACATTGACATTATCCGGGATTAATGCCTTTAGCCGGGATACATTATTCCAAAGCCGGCAAAAATTTTCTGAACTGAGGATATATGTATTATATTTGGAATTTTGTATCTTCTTCATAAACTTTTTCGCAGGAGATTTCCTGTTTTCCTGGATTTCCTGTAGCGTATTGTTTAAAATTTCATTGGAAACATCATGATGATCTGAAATAAATCCAGGAGACAATATCCCTTTTTTCTTAAGCAACCCCTGATTTTTAAATAAAAACGTCTGAATCGACGATGTCGCCGTTTTGGGTTCCCCAATATGGATATAAAGAGTCTTTTCCATGGATATGATAACTTATTCAACGTTTATTATCTTAATAAATGCGATATTTTATGATTCTCAACTTTAATAATTTCATTTGTTAAAAGGCACAGAAAATGATAATTTTTCTATTTTTTTTATAAGTTCAGTTTGGAATTTCTTATAGAATTACAATAT
>CAZPHR010000008.1:11851-12198 GCA_964586475.1 uncultured Methanomicrobiaceae archaeon | reverse complement strand
ACTGATGCTGAGAGGTTATGACCGTTCACGAAACCAGAATGATGCGAGCAGAATTCTCGGGGATATGCAGGATATCTATACCAGAAAGGCCGGATGTGAAGATGCAGTGCTCATCGTTACCGGAAAGGATCTTTTCATCCGCGGGAGGGATTTTGTCTTTGGTCTTGCAAGGCCCGGTGTAAGGGTTTCGGTAGTCTCTACTGCAAGACTTGACAATGGATGGTACGGCAGATCAAAGAGTGAGAATGATCTTATGGACAGGGTTGTGAAGGAAGGCTGCCACGAATTGTGCCATTGTATGGGTCTGGATCATTGCAGTGATCCTGAATGTATAATGTTTTATCCGC
>CAZPHR010000008.1:6081-11841 GCA_964586475.1 uncultured Methanomicrobiaceae archaeon | reverse complement strand
AAAAAGACCCTTTGCGCAAAGTGCAGGCAGGCTCTCAACCTTTACCGGTTTTCAGACTGAATGTATATAAAGAAACGATATTATTGTCACAGGGTAAAATATTGATAGATAATGGATTCACGGACACTTGATATTGCTGCATTTCTGGCTGCCCTGTGCATTGTCATTACAATTGCATTTCTGGTTAATCCCTCTCCCGGTGGGGATGAGATATCAGAAGTTTCCGCTACTGGTCCGGAAGTATCCGGTGATTCTGTGTCTCCTGGTGCCGCTTCAGGAGAAACCCTTATTCAATATCAGCTTCCTTCATATGTCACAAAGGATGAGCGTAAGTGGCTGATCTCAAGGCAGGTCTTGGAAGGGATGGATTATTACCTGCCTGTTACCAGGGATTATGCTGTTCGTTATGTTACTGAAGAACATTCGGGAACCTACTCCATCGAACAGGCATGTGATGTCTGGGACGGCTCTGTATCCGAATGGCCTTATATTCCCGGAAGCGGAGGTCTTTTAGACATATCTCCGGCAAGCCGAAGTATCAATAAGGGTCTCTCCGGAGATGAGGCGGATTATGCTGTTTTTCTTGCCTCTATGATTAAAGGAGTTGGTGGGGAAGCGAGAATAAAAAGTGCCGCTGACCCCGGGAGAGAGGAGTACCCGTATACAGAGCTGTATCTTGGAAACAGTGCTGATCTTCAGGTAAAAATTGTCAATTCGGAGAAGCTCAGTCAGTTTAAGTCCGATTATTCTCCAATCTTTGCGAAGGATCCAAGCGGTCTTACAATATTCAAATACCGCTATGGCAGAATCTGCAATGGTGACCAGTGTTATGATTTCGTAACTCCCTTCTTCGAAATTCTTAATGAACCGGAGAAATACGGGGAAATCTGCTATAATTATCCTAAACTTATCGAATACCTGCTTCTCTTCCCTGATACGAACGCCGTCGAATTTCAGGCACTATATATCCAGGTGAGATACGGCGGATATGATGAACGATATCATGAACTTCGTAATATAAGGGATCTGGAGTACAGCTATGATCTTGAGGATAACGGGGAGGTTACATACTGGCTTTCCATGGATCTCTCCGGTTCATACCCCGGGGATCCTCCGGTTGTCAGGGATGTTGGTTCTGCCACAGCCTACTATTCCGACGGGTCATATAAATCAATCAGGGTTAATAAAAAGATAGCTCCTGTTGTAGAATAAATGGTCAGGGAAAGGAATCATGAAAAACAGGGATTTGGTGAGCTATGAAAGGAATTGAAGGGAAAAGAAAGAATTTGATCTCTCTGGTTCTTTTAATTGCAGGGATATGCTGTATTATCATGGCAACCCAGGCGGGCATACTGATTTTTTCTTCTCCCGAGACCCAGAATCTCGTGGAATCCACCTCAGTGCCATATGACCAGAAGAAAGCAGTCTTATATTCTGAGGCAATGCAGGAGGACAATCCTGCTGTCAGGGAGTACGCGTATCTGAGAACCACTGTTACAGATCCTGACGGGGAGGCTCTGTTATATGTGTGCAACCTCTGGGATGACCTGAACAGAAACTGGAAGATAGTAAGTGATCCTATGGGCCCGGAATATATTTCCCCTTCATCTGAAACAATAAAGGCTGATTTGCGGGGCGATTGTGATGATTATTCTGTTCTGCTTGCGGGGTTATCAGGAATCTCCGGGGCGGAGATGCGGATTGTCAATATTGCCGGAACAAATGGAAATCCCGGGCATGCGTATCCTGAATGTTATCTCGGGGACACAGAAAGCCTGGTGATAGAGCAGTGCAGGTACATATCTGCGCGTTATGACTGCGATAAGGTCTATTACAGCTTTAACGGTGAATCGGGCAGGACGGTATACTGGCTTAACCTTGACTGGGCGGCAGGCAGGTCCCCTGATGCCGGGTATTATATCTACGGGGATTCAGGCAATTACCATGATCTGGTTCACCCCGGCCAGAGTTATGCCGGAGTCGGTCAGAATGCGGTCTTTTATTACCCTGACGGCTCTTATGCAGCCGACACTCCCGGACATGGTTATTATGAGAGGGACATGTTCGGAAAGGAGGTGCTGAATGTTATCCAGGTTTAATATAATTTTATATGCTCTTATTCTCTGCATTCTGGTGACTGCTTCATTGTCTTCAGGATGTTCGTCTGAAGAGAGTTCCTATAATGCAACACTGGATGAGATTGATTCAATTGAAAAGGCGGCCGATAACAGGCTAACAATGATGGATTTCACTGCTTCTGATGAGATCTTTTATTCACAGCTGTCCGCTTCTGAAAGTCAGTATCGTAATGCTATTGATCAGTTATATGCTCTCGGACCGACCCCCGGTCTTTCAGGATTTGCATATGAAACAAGAGTGAAATCTCTTCAGCTTAAGATTGATTTTCTGGATTTATATTCGGCAATGCTGGAAAACGACAGAAAAGCTGAAGAGATATTCCAGACCAGTACTCCAAAATTCAGGGAGGGTCTTGTTGAGGTCATGGATGAGTATGAGAACATCCGCCAGAGGATCCTGTTCCTCAGGGTGATGGCGGGGGATATCGACAGGAATCTTCTGGATCCGGAATTTGCAGGAATGATCGGGATCGTCCGCGGGGAACTGGAAATCATGCTCGAATCTGTTGATTCAAAGATGTCATTCCTTATGGAATACAGGTAGCTCATAAAAGAAGAGTGACGTATGCAACTGCTGTAATTGCGAAAGTTTAAGGGATGATTAGATTATAAAGATGTGATCATCCATATTCCGGAGATTAAAATGGAATATTTCAAATCACTTATAAACAGAAAATTCAAGGATGTTGTGGGAAGCCGGTATAAGGATGTCCTAAAGGACTACCGGGAGTTTCTTCTCACGGAAGAGGAGATTGTTCTCTGCGACTTTAAGAGAATACTGATACCACTGGATATCTTCGTTTCTGAGGTGCCTGAGGAATTTTACGATCTCCTGACGGCTTTTGATGAAACCGAGATTAATCTGGTTTATATTACTGATTCTGATGTAATCTCGATTATCAATGATGTTTTAGGAGAGGATGCAGGAAAGGAATATCAGGCTAAAAAAGAGGAGTATGGGAGCGGACTCCTTGAAAAGATTTCAGGAGAGCTTGAGGGCAGAGGACTTGCCGTAAACCGCCGCCTTTACGCAGGCCACAAATGGGATGATATTGAGACAATGTCAGGGAATTATGATCTTGTTGCGGTCTCCAAGTCCTTTGGGGGCGGGAGAGGCGATGAGAACGAGATAAGTCCTGTTGCACAGCGGCTTGTTCAGCAGATGAACGTATCTTCGGTTTTATACTGATGTTTTTTGGAGATAAAGCAGGATTTTTATGGTGTTAATAGAGCCTTTAATTGCAGTAGTTGTTTTTCTTGTGACATATATCCTGATCGTTGATGAGAGGATCAACAGGGCTGTCGCAGCAATGGCGGGCGCTGCTGTTCTTGTGTTCCTCGGGATCATTCCATGGGATAGTCTGCTTGAACATATCGATTTTGGCACGATATTCCTTCTGATGGGAATGATGATAATCGTAAATGTTGCAAGCAACAGCGGTCTGTTTGAATATCTGGCAATAATCACTGCAAAGGCGGCTAAGGGTAGTCCAATCAAGGTTTTAATTCTCTTTGCACTGGTAACTGCAGTAACGAGTGCGTTCCTTGATAATGTAACGACCGTTCTTCTGATGACCCCGATGCTCCTGTATATTGCGAAGGTTATGGACGTAAACCCGATTCCTTTACTTCTTACGGAGATACTGGCCTCCAATGTCGGCGGAATGGCGACTCTTATAGGAGATCCCCCGAATATTATGATTGCATCGGCAACAGGTCTGTCTTTCAATGAATTCCTTTTCGTTATGGGTCCGATTGCTCTTGTAGATCTTGCAGTCGTGATTCTGATATTCTATTTCATCTATGGAAGGAAGATGAAGGTTGATAATGCCGGAAAGGCGGCTATAAGAAAAACCATCGACGCTCTCGACGAACGTGCTGCAATACAGGACATTGTCCTGTTTAAAAAATCAATTGTCGCACTGGCTTTTGTTATAATGCTTTTCTTTATTCACAGCAATATCGGAGAGATTCTTCATACTTTTCTGCCGTTCGTGGATCCAACAATGACCCTTGAACCTGCAGAGGTTGCATTAATCGGTGCGGCGCTTATATTGTTCTGGTCGAGAAAGGCCCCGGAGGTAATCTTTGAAAAGGTCGAATGGACGGCCCTTTTCTTCTTCGGCGGTCTGTTCGTTCTCGTTGGAGGACTTGTAGAGACAGGAGTTATCTCGGATCTGGCCATGATGATGACCTCGAGCCTGAATGATACCCATGAGGCGATGTTTGTAATTGCATGGTTCTCCGCGATTGCCTCTGCAATTGTCGATAATATACCCCTCACCGCAGCACTGATTCCGCTGATAGAGGATATAGGGATGAATACATCGACGATTGATACCTATCCACTGTGGTGGGCGCTTTCACTTGGTGCCTGTCTTGGAGGAAACGGGACTGCGATTGCGGCTTCTGCAAATGTAGTGGTTTTGGGAATAGCCGAGAGAGAAGGGATAAAGATCTCTTTCTTTGATTTCTTAAAGATTGGAATGTTCGTCCTCTTTGTCACTGTTGCAATAGGTCTGGGCATATTGTATTTAATGTTCTGAGTTAAAGGGAGGTAATAAGATGAAGATACTTGTACTGCTTGACGGCTCCAAATGGAGCTACAAGGCTGCAATAAATGCAATTGAGATTGCAAAGAAGAAGGATGCAGAGATAACTATATTCTCCGTTATCGACAGAGATGAGACACGCTCTGCTGCTTTTTATTTCTGCAGGCAGAGCAACATGTGCGATCTGGTCAACGAGCATGAGGATAAAATATACCGGGATTTGAAGAAGAGTATCGGCGAGGATTTGAATGAACTGACCCTGAATATGAACCGGATGAACCTCGACGGGACATCCAAAATTGTTGAGGGTAATCGTGAGGAGGAGATTTTAAAGGAGTTTGATCTAGGAAATTATTCCCTTGTCATTATGGGAGCTTTTGGGAAGAGATCAAATATAAGGGTAGGGACCCTGTTTAACGGGTTATCAACCGCCATAAATGTACCCATACTGATAATAAGATAATTTTTTTAAATTACAATTCTCCAATATCCTCATTCCACAGTTCAGGATTTTTCTCAATAAAATCCGACATCATGTCCGCACACTCGTCAAGATCAAGATCTATAACTTCTACACCCTTCGACAGCAGGAATTCCTTTGCCCCTTCAAAGTTTCTTGATTCTCCGGCAAACACACGGGGAATTCCGAACTGCACGATGGCTCCTGCACAGAGATAGCATGGCATCAGGGTGGAGTAGAGCGTTGTATCCCTGTAACTGCCTATTCTGCCGGCGTTCCTGAGACAGTCAATCTCTGCATGTATTACCGGATCGTTATTCTGGACACGCCTGTTATGTCCCCTTCCTACAATTTTTCCATCTCTGACAAGGACCGCACCTATCGGGATTCCTCCTTCACTATTTCCTTTTTTTGCCTCATCTATCGCGGCTGCCATGTATTTGTCGGGTACGGAATTCATTTCATTAATATCGGAGTTACGCACTTTTGAAGGTTCGCCCAGCAACTTATTTATACTCTGATGTATAGATATATACATTGATGAATACATTTGGTTTTATTATGACTGGTTTTGCTGTACGAAACAAACATGGATCAAAGTGGGTGTTCT
>CAZPHR010000008.1:4505-6071 GCA_964586475.1 uncultured Methanomicrobiaceae archaeon | reverse complement strand
ATACAACCATGAATCAGGGAGGGGTTATTGAGATGAAATCCCGTGATATTGCAGTAGTTGGGATATTGCTGGCGATCGGCGCCATTCTCAGGTTTGTGGCGAATATGTTCCCCGGTGCGATTGTCGGAAATCCAATCATTGCACTTTACTGTCTTGCAATCATCCTGATTCACCCTACAGTAAGGGAAGCACTTGGCATTGGTATTGTAGCAGGAATTGTATCCATGATGATCAGCCATTCAATCTTCCCGCCGGCGAACCTGATTAGTGAAGCGCTGGGAGCAATCGTCTGTGCGGTTCTTTACTCCATGATCTCGGAGAAGATTGCTGTCGCACCTGCGATTACGACTTTTATCGCCACATGTGTAAGCGGATTCTCCTTTATCCTCGTCTGTATGGTGGTTATGCTCGCTTCGATTATTGCAGTTCCGACAGGAACGGTAATGGGATTCTTCCTGGCTGTTGCGCCCATCGTTGTAATTACGGCGGTCTTCAACTGCGTAGTTACACAGGTTCTCTATTTCCCTGCAAAACGGATTCTGTCCCGGTAAATTACCGGGTTCTTTTATTTTACAATCTTTAATTAATTAATTTATACGTCGGAGGATAAGATTAATATTAGAAATCTGGTTTTAGGGGGCATTATTGGATTAAATCGAAAGATATTGCGATAGTCGGGATATTGCTTGCAATAGGTTTTATTCTGGGTGTTATTTTAAGATCATTCCCATTTGTGGTTATTTTCGGAAAACCGCTCATTTTAATGTATTGCCTTGCTATCTTTCTGGTACTTCCGAATATTAAGGAGACCCTCGTTATCGGGTTTATTGCAGGATTGATATCCATTATAACTGTCGGTGATTCGATATCACCTATAGCTAATCTTATAGGTGAAATTATGGGGGCGGTTGCATTTATGGCTGTTTATTCTACTGTCCATAAGAAAATTCCATTTATGGAGTCAGTTTCCACCTTCATTGCAACATGTGCGAGTGGTTTTATATTTTTAATAGTGTCTGTAGTGATTCTTATATCATATTCCAGTGGGTCATTAACGCCATTATATCAGCTATTTATACCAATGATCCTTATTACTGCTTTTATAAACAGTTTAGTAGCTCAGGTTCTCTATTTTCCTGCAAAAATGCTTGTTTGCCCTGATGCCTCCAATGACAAAAACAGTCCATGGTGAACATGTTTATACATTGGGGGGCAAAATAATTACAGGAAATATTTGGATTTTTAATCCGGAGCAATAATAAATGAGATCGAAAGACATTGCAATAGTCGGGATATTGCTGGCGATTGGCGCTATCCTGAGATATTTATCCAATATCATCCCCGGAGCGATTGTAGCAAACCCGATTATTGCCTTATACTGTCTCGCTATCATATTAATCGTCCCGAGGGTGAGGGATGCGCTTGGTATCGGAATAGTCGCAGGAATTGTATCTGCCTTAATCAGCCATTCGATCTTCCCGCCTGCAAACCTGATCAGTGAACCGGTAGGGGCGATTGTCTGCCTCGGAGTATATTCTCTTACGAGAAAAAGACTCCCGTTATCTC
>CAZPHR010000008.1:0-4495 GCA_964586475.1 uncultured Methanomicrobiaceae archaeon | reverse complement strand
TGCACCGGGGATCTAAACATTTATAGCAACACTTGCAAGCGGGTTTACATTCCTCCTGATAAGCATCGTCGTTATAGTTGCAGGAATTATCCCGCTGGCAGGCAATTTCAGCACAATTGACGCATTCGTCCTGGCACTCTCGCCGATAATCATACTGACTGCGGTCTTTAATTCGGTCATTACCCAGGCTCTCTACTTCCCCTCATCAAGAATACTTATGATGGGTATGAAGGGGGAAAACGGAGAAAAGCCCCGGCAGAATCCAAAGATGCCGGAAACCGCTGATACTGAAACCGGCACTGCTGCAATTGAGTTTAAGGATTTTACATACAACTACGTTACAG
Source organism: uncultured Methanomicrobiaceae archaeon (assembly GCA_964586475.1). Lineage (GTDB taxonomy): Archaea > Halobacteriota > Methanomicrobia > Methanomicrobiales > Methanomicrobiaceae > Methanolacinia. Next base: position 4,151 of record CAZPHR010000008.1, on the reverse strand, counting down.
GGAAAAAACCTGCACTATCCGGAATAAACCTCAGTATAAACAGGGGGGAGTGTGTGCTTATCAACGGGACAACCGGTGCAGGCAAGACCACACTCTGCCTCGCTGCTGCAGGAATCCTGAATCATGAATATGAAGGTGAAGGGAGCGGGAGTGTTGAGATATTCGGAAAGGATGTCTCATCATATACTGATATGGGAGATATCGGCAGGATGGTTGGTGTTGTTTTTGATGATGCCGATGCACAGCTGATATTTACAACAGTGGAAGAAGAGGTTCTGTCGGGGCTTGAAAACAGGGGCATTGAGGCGGAAGAGGTCGTAAGAAGGCTTGAAGAAATAATGAAATTAACAAATATCGAACACCTGCGCTACAGGTCTCCCCATACTCTTTCAGGCGGCCAGAAGCAGAGGGTTGCACTTGCCTCGACACTTGCATCCGGAACAGACTGCCTGATACTTGATGAGGCAACAGCCGAACTTGATACTGTTGCAACCGGACAGATAATTTCTGTTCTCACAACTCTTAAAAATGAAGGGAAAACCATTCTTCTCGTAGAACAGAAGCCAAAAGCTCTCTCTGCCATAGCTGACAGGGTTGTCTTCATAGACAACGGCAAACTCGTCAGTGAGGTCTCACCGTCACAGTTCTTTGAGAAAAAGGAGGAAGAGATCGCCGGGACTCCTGTGTCATTCAGCTATAAACTGAATAAGAACCAGGGAGAGCCTGTGGTTTCAATCCGGAATCTGATCCATGATTATGGGGATTTCAGGGCCCTTGACGGAATAACGGTTGACTTCTATCCTGGAGAGTTCATCGCAATTATCGGAGAGAACGGTTCGGGGAAGACCACACTCTCGAAACATCTGAATGGTCTGTTAAAGCCTACATCCGGTTCTGTAACCGTTGCAGGGACCGACTCCTTAAAATCCGGAGTTATCGAGCTCTCCCGTCATGTGGGGCTTGTATTCCAGAATCCTGACACGATGCTCTTTGAGGATACTGTCGGGAGGGAGATTGAATTCGGTCTCAGGAACATCGGTATGGACTATAGCGGGGATTACATCGACCAGATCCTTGAAGAGGTGGGTCTTTCTGATCGAAAGGAGGTCTTCCCCAGGTCCATGAGCCGGGGAGAGAGACAGCGGCTTGCAATCTCCTGTGTGGTTGCCATGAAACCGGAAGTGATAATTCTGGATGAGCCGACTACCGGACTTGATCCCGTGGAATCAGCAAGGATTATGAATATTCTCAAGGCACTCTCTGATGTAGGGCATACTGTGATTATGGTGAGCCATGATATGGAGATAGTCGAGAACCATGCCGCGAGAGTGATAAAGATGGCAGATGGTAAGATAATATCAGACGGCATTGCAGGAGGTTCGGAATAATGTCCGAGATTCTTCAGTATAAGAGGATGGACGGTGTCTTCCACCGGATGAGTGCATTGACAAAGATATTATTCCTTGTATTCGTCGTAGTTGTGGCAATATTATCAACAGAACCGCTTCTCCTTTTTGGAATAGTCATAATCCTGTTTCTGCTGGCACTGGCCGGCAGGATGCATATGGAACTCCTGGGACAGGTTCCGATGCTTATCTTCCTCTCGGCAGGGCTTTTCCTCCTGACTATCATCACGATGCAGGCAGGGGATGTTGTTGGCTATCTGATACCTTCTTTCATCCCTGTCATCGGAGGATCGATTCCCATAACCTCCGGTGCACTGACGTTTGCAACGATATTGTCACTCCGCTTCTTCGTAATGCTCTTTGCATTCCAGATTGTGATAATATCAACACAGCCAAGAGATCTGATTCACGCGCTACAGGCACTCCGGTTGCCTGTTGACTACAAGGGCCTATAATCCCGGAAAAGGTGTCAGGGGCAAGATAAAATCGATGGCACCCGTTATGATCCCGCTGGTCTCAAATGCCCTTGGAAAGGCGAATGTACTGGGACTCACCATCGATCTCAGGGGTCTTCGGACCATGAAGAGGACTCATGCAATGAAGAGGCCGCCGGGAGCAGGGGACTATCTCATGGTTGCAGGGATTATTGCAGGTGCTTTCGCATTTGCTTTTTATTTTGCAAACCGCAGCGGCTTGATTTGAGGTTTATAATTTAGACAGGGAGGGGGAATCCTCCTCCCTATAACCCTCCCCCTCGTTGCGATAGGTCGCAAAGAGGATGGACGAGCATCCCCAAATGTTCCTGACTTTTTCTTCTGGAATCAAAAGTTGAATAATCCGTAATTGACTTTTTTAAACCTATCAGGTCCAAAAGTAATGTTTTTTCGGCCGGAGGCCGGGTTATCATCATTCGCGTGAGTTGCATAGCAACTTACGCACAGGGCTGCCCCAGAGGGGCTTATGTCCTTATAGGATCAAAAAAATCTTTCAGAAAAGGAAAAGATCCGGATTACAACAATTCCTCAAGGACTTCCCCTGTATTCTCAGCGACTTTGGCTTTTGACTGAAGGAGATTGTAGAGTTCCGTTGCCCTGCCACCTGTTAAATCAAGTTTTTTCAGGTTTTTATTAGGGTTTACAAATATGACCTCTTTTTTATCAAGATACCCAGCAGCAACTTCGAAGTTTGAAATGTTGCCGTATCCCACATTTGTGGCAACAACCACTATTGTATCTGCAATGTCGCACATCTTCTTCAGTCCGGCTACTTCTTTATCGGAATATTTCGAGAACGGCGGTGCATGGATGATATCTATTCCAACCGATTTAGCAGATTCGTAGTCCTGGTCCCCCTGGTTAAGGATTCCTGCGGTGACCTCTACTCCTGCCGAATGAAGGGACATTATGATCTGTCTCCCCATCCCTTCCCCGCTGATGACATGCACCCTTTTTCTGGCTTCCGTCTTTCTCTCCGGCGGAAGGGAGAAGGCGAATTGCATTCTCTTTCCGTCCGGCCCCGGGTACTGCATTGCAAGGACTCCGAATACGTCCTCAAGCGCCTCTGCAGACAGAACGTCTTTAGTTTTTCCCTCCTTAAGCACATAACCGTCCTTTGTAATGACGATATCATCACAATAGGATGAGGCCTGGTTGATCTCGTGAATTATACAAATGATCGACTTTTCTTTGGTCAGATTTGAGAGAAGACTCATGAGCTCAAGCTGGTGCTTTATGTCGAGGTGCGATGTCGGCTCGTCAAGCATGAGATACCCGGGTTCCTGTGCAAGAGCCCTTGCAATCATTACCCGCTGCAGTTCACCGCCGGAGAGCTCGTTGATCTTTCTGTCCTGGAACTGAAGTGCATCAGCATCTTTCAGTGATTCCGTGACAATCATATGATCTTCATTTGAATCCGGCTGGAAGTTCTTCTGGTAAGGGCTTCTGCCGAGCATGACATAGTCATAGACAGGGAATGAAAAGGGAGTATATATGCGCTGTTCGACCACTGCACGCATCTTTGCAAGCTCGACAGGAGGCACGTCCCCGATATCTGTATCATTGTACCTCACAGTTCCTGCCGAAGGATGGAGATAACCTGCAATGACCTTCATGGCAGTTGTCTTGCCGCATCCGTTCGGGCCGATAATCCCTGTTATCCTGTTGTCGCGGCAGGTGAAGTTCAGGTCCTTTAGAACATCCCTTGATTCATGATAGCCAAATTTTATGCCCTCGACATTTATCGGCATTACAGCTCACCCCGCTTTGATCTGAGAAGATACAGGAAGAAAGGTGCACCGCACATGGCGGTCAGTATTCCAAGGGGAAGTTCTGCAGGAGACATAACAATCCTTGCAAAGGTGTCTGCAAGGACAAGGAATATTGCACCTGCGAAGATTGAGACAGGTATCAGTATCCTGTGATCGGGCCCGACAAGGAGCCTCACGATATGGGGAACGATAAGACCTACGAACCCGATTATTCCGCTTACTGCAACTGCTCCGCTTGTCAGAAGGGCCGTCAGGACAAGCAGGATTTTCTTTAATCTCTCTACTTCAATCCCAAGGTATTGTGCGGACTCTTCCCCGAACATCAGCGCATTCATACTTCGCCCCATGGTTATCAGTGATATGACCCCTATTAGTGCAAAAGGGAGTATAATCCAGATATAATTCCATCCGCGTCCTGATCATGGATAATGAGGGCCTCGTCTTTTTGGCCATTAATGAATAGGACGCTGCCTTTGGAG
>CAZPHR010000007.1:0-12598 GCA_964586475.1 uncultured Methanomicrobiaceae archaeon | reverse complement strand
GTGCGCAGGCACAGCACCGGTCTCAAACAGTAAACGTCCAACTGTTGTGGATTTTTCGTGGTCGATATGCCCAACCACGGCCAGATTCATGTGTGGCTTATCTGATGCCATAATCTTAACCTCAAATTTATTGATTTCTCAAATTCGTCCAATCGCTTGGGTACGAGTATCTTATATATGGAAATCAGCCATATAAAAGATTTCGTTGTGGGCCAACAGAGTGGATTATTGATCAAAAGATAGCAAAAAAAAGAGATGTTTATCTGGATTTAAGTAACAGGTTTCTATAAGATGAAAACGCTTGAGATGAAAAAAGACGAAACAGGCAGTAAGGCGACAGTAAAATGCCGCAATGAAGAGGTTTCAGTTTACAGCCACTGCGCATACTGCAAGTTCTGTGAAGGAGTTATAGTTAACAAAAGAACAGTGAAAGCCCCACAGAAATCCAAGATGGAAGGTATCCAGAAGGGCATCGCACCTGACGAGGAACTCATGACTGCGCATATGATGTTCATGACACTGGTCAGGGACGGTAATGCAATCGTATGCAGTGATGAGAAGGAAATGGGATTTACCACCCTCTACTCATACTGATAATAAAATATTATTTCTTTTCAAGCAGTTCCTGAAGGACCTCTTCCCTGAATGAATCGAATTTAATATCGTCAAGCTGATCCGAGAGAAGTCTGCCCGACCAGGCCCTCCTGTAAACCCAGTACACCATACGGTTAACGATATTCACAACATCATCTTCATTTTCAACCTCAGCAAGAACGCGCCCTATCTGCGGGTGCCTGCCTCTGCGGCCGCCCACTGTGATCAGGTAGTACTTCTTCCGGATGTCAATAAGTTCATAGGGACAGGATGTGACACAGACACCGCATTCTATACACTTTTCAAGGTCAACCCTGGCTTCACCCCTGATGACGCCAATGGCCCCCTCCCTGCAGTACTCAGTGCACTGACCACATCCTGTACACTGGCCGGGAGTCCGGTGTGGAACAACCCTGGTGGTGATGCCAACTTCATTTAGAACAGGACTTGTGCATGCATAGGAACATGCGGATATCGAGATCCTGATCTTCACCGGCATCTCCCTGCCGAATAGCCTCTCATCAAGTCTTTTTGCAAGTCTTATCGAATCGGAGTTTGCGAACTTGCATCTTTCATTTCCCGGGCATGCCACAATATTTACGACCTCATCCTTCTCAGAACCAAGAGGCGTCCCGTTCTCTACAAGGGCCGCTTTAATCTCTTCAAGTCTGGTATGATGAATGTGGGGTATTTCAACGGTCTGGCGTGTTGTAAGATGAACCTCTTCCTGTCCAAATTTCTCTGCAATCCCAGCGATACCGCGCATCTTTTCTATCGATAATATTCCGGCAGGCATCCTCAGTCTTATTGTGCAGAGATCACCGTCTCTTTCAGTGATCACGCCGCCCATAGTATGAACACCAAAATACTGTTTACTCATTAACATAATAAGAGGACTTTGCAGATAATTAAAGGCTGGTTTCAGGCAGCAAGTGCCAGTGCGGCGATAACGGCCATACGGGTAATCTCTCCCGCCGCACCATCTACATCGCCGTTCACTCCACCGAAGAGGCGTGTTGCGGCAAAGTAAACAAAAATAACAGAGAGTAAAAGGGCCGCCGCCATAGCTGAAAATTCCCTGATTGAGAAGGGCAGAAGGATCAAAGGAAGACAGAGCAGAAGAGCGGGGATTACATAATATTTCTTCCCGAAAGAGCGTACATAGGAATGAATTCCCTCCCGCAGGGGTTTTCCGAAAGCAATCATTGCAACCTGTGAGAACTTTGCACAGACCTCAGCTGCAATCAGTGCCGCAGGCATAAAAGAGACCATGGACAACCCGCTGTAGGCCATCAGTATGACAACCATCGCAAGACCTACACCTCCGGCCCCTACATTCTGATCAGTCAGGGCCTTGATACGCTTTTCGCGGCTTCCGTGAGCCATCAGTCCGTCTCCAAAATCAAGGAGGCCGTCGAGATGGTTGAAGCCATAAAGGATCAATATTACAGCAATCGATGCAGCTGCGGCAAAGGCTGAACTCCCAAGCAATATGGCAACTCCAGCAGCTATACATCCGGTAAGATAGCCGACAAGCGGCATCAGGTAGTACCGCTTTGCATAATAATCGAAGTCCACATTATTACCAACAGGAAGTATGGTACAAAAGCCAAAGGTGGCCGCGATCGATCTGAAAAAGCCCTTCATATGGATAGTAGTAATTTGAATGACGGTGTAAAAAAGGGCTTCTGTCCGGATATGATTTTTCCGGATAGTTTCGTTATTTATTTTTTTGTTCTTCCGGTGATCACAAGACCATACGGGTGCCCTATAACATTCCAGCCTGAAAGCTTTGAGCCTGCGAGGAGCGTCTCCAGTTCACCCGGAGTATACGCAGCTATTACCGAGCATTTGAAACCCGGCCTGATCTCCTCCGGGCTGCAGGCATTATACATATATCCGTATATCTCCTCTGAAAGATCCCTCCTCAGGTCCGTTATGCAGTAAACCCCCCCGGGCTTCAGCACCCTTGCAATTTCATTGAAGACGGAAACGGGATCCTCCCACTCGTGCATAGAGCCATTGGAGAATACTGCATCGAAAAGGTTGTCGCCCAGCGGAATGCTCATTGCATTTCCCTCCACGTACTTCACCCGTTCTGAAAGCCCGTATTCGGCTGCATTCTTCTCTGCCACACTGATCATCTCAGGGCTGATCTCAACTCCCGTGAGTTTTGTATTCTCAGTTGCTTTCAGCCATTCAAGACCTGTATATCCCGGTCCCGGACCGATCTCGAGCACTTCGCCCGAATCGATGCCCCCCTTTACATACTCTCCTGCCGGGAGATGACCTGCATCCCGCAGGTTTCTCTGCATCTGGTCATAAATTCCAACTGTATACTCGTCCTGAATGCCCTCTTCGGTCTCAGGAACTCTTTTCTCAAACATCATATTATTCCACCTTCCGGTATTTTCGTCGACAGCCGGATGATAACGATTACCAGCCACCTCTTCAAGACGAAGAAGCCTGCCCCCGCGCCTTTTCAGGAGAGGAGCACAGAAATCATCCCTTTTTTTCTTCATCTGCGATACAGCCTCCCCGAATGTCCGGTCATCGGAGACACCTGTGAACCTCGTACAGAGGGTGGCAAATTCCTCCTGCTCTTCATTCGTCATACCGGAGAGACATGATTCGATATACCCAAACAGTCTCTCTTCGATAGAGAGAATCCACTCTCCCGCCTTATCGGTAGTATACACCCTGATCTTCCGCTTATCCGCTGCATCGGGTTCGCGGCGGACGTAGCCCTCGCGTTCAAGATAGTTGATATGATCGGTGGCCGTGCTCCGGCTCACCCCGAGCATCTCCGCTACCTCTCCCATGTAAAGGGGATAGAAGTAGGCGGTATAGATGATCTCGATTGCTGCGGCAGAAAGCGGGCTCTTTTTCCCCCTGTCAACTTCCCAGAGAAGAGTCAGGGCATACTGGATAAAACCAAGAGACAAACGGAGCCTTATCACCAGGGATTGGGTCATATAATACGGTTATCCGCAATATATAATATATGTTACGGACATCCGTATCAAATATTCATAAAGCAAAATTACAGCCAGAAGACTTTACCGGACAAGCTCCTGGAATTTGTGCCTTAGTCTCTCCACTTCACGGCCTTTCATCCTCTCTGTAAAATTCATAATATATGCATTAAAATCATCGGCGACTTCCATTAATTCATCAACATCCTCGCGGGTGAGATTAAAATCAATGTAATACTGTTTATCGATCCTCTCGCTTTTTGCACGGATTATTGCACTGTTGTCAAGAGAGTAGAGATCCTCGAGGAGATATATAGCGGCAGAGTGGTTTTCACATTTGATGCCTGTCCTGAAAAGAAGGGCGAGGACCATATAGAACATGCTGTAATAGATCATCGAGACAGCCTCCTCGAGCTTTCCGTTCTCGAAGAGAATCCTTGCAGATACAATATAGCTCTCCGACTTACGCTGGTACGCTCTCTTCATATCCATGCTCGGGGGAACGGACCTGAGATGACCCTGACGATGTATTTTACTGTAAAAATCGTGTCTTTCCGACATAATCCTCAAAACCCCTGATAATTACATGATTTTTCTCGATCTCCCTGACAAGATCCGAACTCCTGTCGAAATCTCCAATCTTGACACTCGCACGGGAATGCAGCTTCTCGATATTGGTTTTAATACTCCGGTCTTTTGTCTCTATAAAAATGTCAATGTCACTCCTGTATGTCGGCGCCCAGCGGGCGTAGCTTCCGAAAAGTATTGCCATACTGATCTCTTTATTGCGGATTATTGCACTGAATAGAGGCCTTAAACGGGGGTATAATTCAATTGTCCTCATTGACCTGTAGATCTCTGCAGAGATGACAAGCGATCTCGCCTCCAGGGTATCCTCAAGGAAATATACCTTATTCCTCCCCTCCTCCCTGAAATCCACCACATTCATATCATCGAGGCTCTTTAGCCTGCGAATAATCGTAGTGTGAGGGAAATTTAGGTCTTTTGCTATACGACGGGGGTGGCTGTCCGATTCCAGAAGGTGCAGGATGACATCATACTCCAGGTTTTGTTCCACATGGAACATTATTGTTCCAGAAATATATGTAATTTTTCCAGAGAGAACCTTTATCTGGATGAAAATTAACTGACCAGTTGATAGATTATGCGCAGATACCTTCGATCTATCTTTGTAATTATCCTGGCGATTGTCATAATAATCTATATTCTGGACATTTATGAAAATTCGGGATTAAGAGAAACGCAGGTGGAAAAACTTGATCCTATAGAAGTCAGGGAGTATGAAGGTGAGGCTCTCTCATCGATAACCGCTTTTCGCGAAAACTCAATCAGAGGCCCCCAGTACATATCATCCGATGATTACAGTCTTAAGATCTCCGGTAAAGTCAACAGAACCGCTGAATATACATATGAGGGAGTGCTTTCAGAGTTCCGGCATTATTCAAAAGTTGTAACTCTTTACTGTGTGGAGGGCTGGAATGTCAGGATCCTGTGGGAAGGCGTCCTTGTAAAGGATATCCTGAACAGATCAGAGCCTGATCCCTCGGCAAACACTGTAATATTTACAGCCACCGATGGATACAGCACCTCATTTCCACTGGAATATTTAACGGAAAACGATATCCTGCTTGCCTACGAGATGAACGGTGTCATAATCCCCCCGGAAAGAGGGTTTCCTTTCCAGCTTGTCGCCGAGGATAAATGGGGATATAAATGGATCAAATGGGTGACAGGGATTGAAATTTCCGATGACGCCGATTACAGGGGATACTGGGAGAAGAGAGGCTACTCAGGTACAGGTAACCTGAACGAGAGCTTTCTGTATTAGGAGAAGGACCTGAATGAAAAGAAGAACATTAAAAAAGGGTGTTTCCTGGCTCCTTTTTTTTGTAACTGCCCTTATGCTCCTCTCGGGATTCGGCATAACACATTACTGGATTATCGGGCCTTTAACACTCGGAATTATCGGAAAAGCCGAATCCTTCAGGATTCACACGATTTTATGGGGCCCGTTCCTCGTATTACTTATTTTGCATATATACTATGCAAAGATTCCTCAGGGAAAATAGCATCAGCCCGAATCCCTCACCATTGAGAGTCAGCAATTTCCTCAATGAATAAATTTCAGTATAAAATCAGTAAAAAGAAACACCAGAACATTACCATCCATTTCACCAGAATCGTTTGTTCACAGAAACAGATGGATCACTAGTTTTATTGATCTAAACAAAAACATATTGTCTTATATCTTCAACTGCAAAAATTAATTATATGCCTTTTGTGTCATTCAAACCTGATATCAGATTCAAAAAACCAATGGCGGGAATGGTAATCGCAAACACAATGCTTTCAACAATCCCCGGCGTATCTGCTGCCGGATTTAACCCCGCTGCAACGCTTATGACCCCCGCCCTTGATGCAGGCCTTATCCTCAACGGGATGCCAAAGGACGTAGCAATACCCCTGAGTCCCACCGGATGTGCAACTCCTGCAACGGTCACAAGAGCGATGTTTGAACTTTGTGATCTCAATCCAATGATAATCAACGCAGGACTTGCAGAGCCCCCTGCCATTCCCTGTATAGATGCCTACGGCAGCCCGGGAAAGGATCCCCGTGAAGGTCCGGCAGTCCCCGGTGCACGGGCTCTATACGAGAAGGGCATTATAATCGGCAGGCAGTTGTCAGGTTACAGCGATCTCCTTGTTCTCGGCGAGAGCGTCCCCGGCGGAACCACAACTGCACTCTGTGTTCTCCGCTCACTCGGCTATGACGTGGGAGTCTCAAGCAGCTACAGCAGCAATCCCTCTACACTGAAGGAGGAGATCTGCAGGGATGCTTATGCAAGAATTAAGAATGACGGCATTACAGCCCCCCTTGACATAGTTAGTTATTGTGGCGACCCAATGATGCCTGTCGTAGCCGGAATAGCAAAAGAATACGAAAATACCCTCGTGCTTTCCGGCGGGACACAGATGCTCGCCGTGGAGGCCCTTATCAAAGCACTTGGAAACGAGATGCCGCCCTTTGTCACCACTGAATATGTAAGGGCGGATAAATCGGCCAATATAGAGAAAGCAGCAGAACTTGTCGGTGCGACTGCATGGTTCGTCGACCCCGACTTTGGCAATATCGGAAACGAATCGCTTGCAAGATATACCATAGGCGAGGTAAAAGAAGGGGCTGTAATATCCGGAGCCCTCTGGCTTGCGTATATGATGGGATATGCAAAGGAAGATATCTGGAAGGCTATTCTTTCATTCTTCGATGCATACGGGTGTAAATAGATTAATTACTCCCTTTTTTTATTAAAAGAACAAATACCGCATATCCGGCAGGACTGTTCCCTGTGAAAGTAATATACACTAAAAACCACAATATTTAACAAATGCTTCCAATCTGCCTTGTGAACAATTTCGGTCAGTTCAATCACCTGATCAAGAGGATGCTCAGGGATCTCGAAATCGATGCTGTTATGATCAAAAATGAAGTTCCCCCGGGAGAACTTGAGGATTCGTACAGGGGAATTATCCTCGGCGGCGGCCCGAGCCTTGAGAGAGCGAATTATGCACCAGATTATCTTGATCTTGGATTACCTGTTCTCGGGATCTGTCTCGGACTTCATATCATAGCTGTTAAAAACGGTGGAACGGTAAAAAAAGGGAAGATGGGAGGATTTGGCGGAGTGGATGTAGAGATACTGGACCACAAGGGCATTCTTGAGGGATACCCGGATAAAATATCAGTCTGGGCCTCCCATGCCGATGAGGTGGAGACAATTCCCGAAGGCTTCACACGCCTCGCAAGCTCGAATATCTGCGGCAACGAGGCAATAGGAAACTTTGAAAAAAATATATACGGCCTGCAGTGGCACCCGGAAGTCAGCCATACCGTCGATGGTTACAGGGTCTTTAAGAACTTCGACAGGATTACACAGGAAAACCTCTGATTTTTTTATGATAAAACCTGAAGAACTGAAGGAAAAGATAAAAGCCACCGGTTTTTCCTGCAAAATGTGCGGCAGGTGTTGCACGCAGATATCCGACAACTCAAATCTGGTTATGATAAATGCCCCTGAGATCAGGAGGATCATCGGGGGTACCGGCCTGTCGTGGGATGAGATCGCTGAACCATACCCGGAGATCCTTAACGGTCCCAACGGGGAGAAGTTCACCTTTGCATGGTGCCTTAAAAGAAACGGGGATCAGTGCAGGTTTCTTGACGATAATTCAAGATGTATTATCTATGAACACAGGCCTCTAATCTGCCGGACATATCCGTTTATGCTTGAAGATTCTGAACTATTGGTCTTCGAGTGCCAGGGAACAGGTGACGTAACCGGAGATGAAGAAGCAGGCAGAATAGCATTTGAACTCATACAAAGAGCTTCATTTGAACAGGAAGAATTTGAGAAAATAAAAAAAATATTTAATTCAGCCGCATTTTCAGGTGAAAAAATGAATATAATTGACAGCGAGGGGGTAAAGACAGTTGGGTGAGATCAGGCTAGTAGGAACTGCCCATGTTTCACAGAACAGTGTTGATGAAGTCAGGCAGGCGATAGAGGAATACCAGCCGGATGTCGTGGCAATTGAACTGGACCAGGCAAGGTTCGCCGCAATCAGGAACCAGGGCGGGAAGCCGTCGGTAAATGAGATTCTTAAGGGAGGAAACTTTTCAGAACTCCTTGTACAGTGGGCACTTGCATATGTCCAGCGCAGGATAGGAATGGATGTGGGCGTTGAGCCGGGTGCTGAGATGATTGCGGCGATTGAAGAGGCGGAGAAGCACAATATTCCAATTGCCCTTGCTGACAGGGACATCCGTCTGACACTCTCACGATTCTGGAAGGGCATGAGCATAATCGAGAAATTCAGAATCCTGTTTGCAGTTGCAGGAGCCGTTGCAGGCGGCGGCGAGGAGGAAGAGATCGATATAGAAGAGCTTACCAAAAACCAGGATCTGATTGAGGCCTCAATAGAGGAGTTCAGGAAGTTCTCGCCCAAAGGTGCGGACGCACTTATCGGGGAGAGGGATGCCTACCTAACTCACTCGCTCCTGAGACTGGGAGCAAATAATGAAAAGGTCCTCGGGATCGTCGGTGCCGGCCATGTTAAAGGTATTACGGAGTATATGGCTAAACCGGAAACACTCCCGCCCTTCAAATCTCTCCTTGAACAGCCGAAGAGCTTCCCGTGGAAGCTGGCATTCGGGGTATTTTTCGTTGCACTATTTGCATTTCTCATACTCCTGATAGGCTTTTCAGGAGTCGGTTTTGATGTTCTCCTTGAAGCTATCCTTTACTGGATCGTGATTAACGGAGTACTTGCAGCAGGATTCACCCTGGTAGCCGGCGGCCATCCGTTATCTGCACTTACGGCTTTCGGAGTATCGTGGCTGACATCCCTGAACCCTTTCCTCGCAGCGGGCTGGTTTGCGGCTATTACCGAGGCTAAGATCAGAAAACCGCAGGCCTCGGACTTCCAGGAGATCCTGGATGCCGAATCTTTCAGCGAGATGAGAAAGGTCCCGATATTCAGGGTCGTTCTTGTTGCAGCACTTGCAAATGTCGGAAGCACAATCGGGACTTTTGCATACTTCATTTTCATATTCCCGATTCTCGGAATTGATCCGAAGATAATCCTTGCAGAAGGATTCTCCAATCTCGTGGCATTCATTGCAGGAATTCTGCCTTTTTGATAATCCTCCAAAAAACAAACTTTTTTTTCGTATAAAGCCATATTATGCCGCATGAATCTTGGACTGACCATTCTTAAAGGGAGACGGAGTATCAGGAAATACAAAGACACAGATATTTCCGATGAAATCGTTCATGCAGCACTCGATGCAGCACATCTCGCCCCGACCGCAAGAAATGTCCAGCCCTGGCTTTTCGGCGTGATCAAAAACAGGGAAACACTCGAAAAACTCGGGAATACCGCACCAAACGGCGCCTTCATAAAGGACGCAAAGCTCTGTTTTGCGATATTCGGGGAGAAGGATCATACTTACTATGTCGAAGACTGCAGCGCTGCAACCATGCAGATTATTCTTGCACTCTGGTCATACGGCGTCGGAACATGCTGGGTTGCAGGAGACAAGAAGGACTATGCGGAGGAGATCAGGAAGATGATGAACGTGCCGGAGAAATACACTCTCGTATCACTGATACCTGCCGGTTATCCGGAAGAGGTTACAATCCCTTCAAAGAAAGACCTCAAAGATCTTGTATTTAACGAGACCTTCACTGAAAACTGACCTCCATTTATTATTTTGCAAACTTTTTTCCCGGATGGAACAGGAATAATCTGATATGAGTAAACCCATCCTTCAGGTAGCGCTTGATCTGACTGAGATTAAGAGAGCTCTGCAGATCGGAAGGGAGGCTGTTGAAGGCGGTGCCGACTGGATAGAGGCCGGAACACCGCTGATAAAAAGCGAAGGAATGAATGCTGTAAGGGCTATTAAGGCAGAATTTCCGGATCACGAGATAGTCGCCGACATGAAGGTCGCAGATACAGGTGCACTTGAAGTTGAGATGGCCGCAAAGGCAGGTGCATCCATAGTCTGCGTACTTGCCGATTCAGACGATACGGTAATCATGGAGGCAGTAAGGGCCGCCGACAAGTATGGGGTACGGATAATGGCGGACTTCATCAATACCACAAATCCGGTGGAACGGGCAGTCGAACTTGAAAGACTGGGCGTCCACCTTCTCAATGCACATGTGGGAATCGACCAGCAGATGAAGGGAAAGAAGTCCGTCGATCTACTGAGTGAGATTGCCGGGAAAGTCTCGCTTCCAATCGGCGCTGCAGGCGGCCTCGATGCTGCAGCAGCTGCGGAGGCGGTTATGGCAGGCGCCGACATCCTACTTGTAGGAAGCAGTATTACGAAGGCCGCGGATGTGAAGGCCGCAGCTGCAGCGATCAGAAAAGCAATAGACAATCCGGAACTTGTCAAAATTGAAAGAAAGAATCCGGAGGATGAGATCAGGGAGATCTTCGAGTCGGTATCAACCCCGAATATCAGCGATGCCATGCACCGGAAGGGTGCGATGAGTGATATCTTTTCGGTCTGTGGAAATGTGAAGATGGCGGGAAAGGCGGTAACAGTCCATACTATGGCAGGCGACTGGGCAAAACCTGTTGAAGCGATCGACATCGCAAGGCCGGGAGATGTGATCGTCATCAACAACGATCAGGCAAAGCATATCTCCCCATGGGGCGAGCTTGCGACCCTGAGCTGCATGAATAAAAAGATATCAGGAGTAGTAATCGACGGTGCGGCAAGGGATATCGATGATATACGCAGATACAACTTCCCGGTCTTTGCAACCGCAATGGTTCCCAATGCAGGAGAGCCAAAGGGTTTCGGGGAGATCGGCTCCGAGATACTGTGCTGCGGGCAGCGTGTCAGGAGCGGCGACTGGATCATCGGCGATGAATCAGGATTTGTTGTCGTTCCAAAGGAGAGGGCATACGAGATCGCAAGGAGGGCTCTTGAAGTAAAGAAGCACGAGACACGGATACGTGAGGAGATCAGGAGGGGCGATACCCTTTCGGGAGTGGTGGATCTCCTTAGATGGGAGAAGAGATAGCCTGTAATCGCGGAGAAATAATAGAACATTAATATACTATCCTGAATTATTTCAAGGCATGGAGAGGAAAACACTTGGGCTTATTCTGGCAATCATCCCGCTGATAGCAGTCATTGGCGCTCTTGTAATTGCCTTTGCCCTCACCGGGGATGTCAAGACCATGGTGCTGGAAACCGGGCCTGAAGAGGTAATATCCGGTTATCTCACAGGATTTACAGGTGCAGCTGGAGATATGTTCACTGTCTCGGGCTATTCCCTTTCAGATGACAGGGAAACCCTGCTCCTGAAAGTCATGGTCAGCAACCCGATCGATTACCCGCTTATTATCAGCAGCATGTCATATATGTCAGAATTCAACGGCAAACCCGTCACTATAAAACTGGATAGCCCTGTAGAGGTTATGCCTGAAAGTACGGCAGAGATTATACTTACAGGAGATCTTGCAAGCCCGGGTCAGCTTACAGGAATACCCAAAATGCCGAACGAACCAAATCCGTCCGATATCAATTCAGAGATCTCCTTTGCCGGGATTATCCTTAAGAACAACGGAGGTGTTCAGTGATGACTGAAGAGAAAACTGCAAAGGAATGGGACTTTTCAAAATGCAACTGGCCGGGAGTCGTGGCAGGTATTCTTTTGCTTGCACTCCCGTTCACAGGAAGCTGGTGGAAGATGCATGTAGGCAGCGGTGCATTTGCAGTCGCCCTTTCGCCTTTTTCAACCGAGATCCTTATGTTCGGGAAGCCGGCAATGTCTCCACTCCTCTTCTGGCTGAATATCGCATTCACAATACTGATGATCATATTCGGCATTCTCCTCCTCGTGGGGTCATTAGCCTTTGCAAATAAAAAATACAGGGTTACGGCTGATGCTCTCGTAAAAATCAACAGCAGAAAACCACTATACCTGATAGTGATCTTTACCATAGGGCTTACCATTGTAAGCTGGTACATGGGGCAGACACTTCTTATCAGCGGTTTTTCCGGGGACTTCCCGGTTCTTCTGGGTGAGGGAAGTGTAACGATGGCATCAGCAGGATTTACAATTCTTGTGCCCGTGTCACTGGGGCTTTCCACTTCTTACTGGATAGGGCTGCTGGCGGCAATTATCGCAGTCATTGCAGGATTCTACCAGAAGAAGATCAATCCTTCAGAAGAATGATTACAATTACAAACCACACCCTTTTTTACACAAATTCATCAAACCAGAATTAATGATTCTGTCCAGAGAAAATATTTTGAAACGGATTGATACCGGCGAACTCGTCCTGGAACCCTACAGCGAAAACTCCCAGCAGCCTGCATCGTATGATCTCAGGGCCGGGGAGGACTATCTCCTGAAAAAAGGCGAATGCACTCTTGTCCACTCGATGGAAAAGATCGAGCTTCCTCCGGATGTCGCCGCAACTCT
>CAZPHR010000006.1:11094-12975 GCA_964586475.1 uncultured Methanomicrobiaceae archaeon | reverse complement strand
GGTTGCAAGACTCCAGGGAATTATAGCAGCAGATTCCATTATGAGCATTAAAAGAAGGACTATTCCGGATTGCATCCCACAGGCGATAAGGCTACGCTATGATCATTCATTTTGCGAGACCAGTACAGAAAAAGGTACAGAGATCAGCTTCCCGGCACCGGCAGGGCCCGGCTCATTCTGGCACGTACATGAAGGCAATACAGGAAGATCGATGTTATCTGCAGATATAAACAGGGATCATATAAATGGCGCCTATCTCGGCTCTCCGGGCTCCTCACAGGTTATGGCATATATGGCTCACCTTATTTCACAGGGTTCAGAGACATCTGATTTTGCAGAATTCCTTGAGGTTCACCCTTCAACTGACGGAATCCCCTCACTGATAAAATATCTTGCCCAGTTAAAATAAAAAAATAATTAAAACGAAGATATTATTTAATAATATTACTGCACAATCTTTTTTAGTGAACTTTTTTTTCATGCGTATTCCCAAATACAGAAAGACATTCAGCCTCTATTTCTCACTGATAACAGTAATTGTCCTTTTTATCTTAATGGAAATAACCTACCAGATTTTATTTCAAGAGACCATAATGGTAATATCCCATCTCTTCTATTTTCCAATAATTTTATGCTCTTTCTTCCTTCCAAAGCGTGGAGTGATAATATCCACATTCATTGCGATGATTTATCTGATAATTATAAATTATTTCATCCCCGGTGTTTACGAGATAATCCCCTCAACCATGCAGTTTTACGTATATGTAAGCATATCAGTCACGACCTCCCTGATATCAGAGAGAATAAGGGATGAAAAAAAGAAATTCACAAGCATCTTCAATTATTCAGAGGGAGGAATCGGCCTTTTCAACCTCAAAACAGGGGAATTGATAGATAAAAATAAAAAATTCGAAACACTGATGGAAGAATGGACCATCCTCGGAAATCTGGAGAGTATAGAAGCAGCCTGTACTGACAAAAATAAAGAAAATTTCATTGAAACACTGAAAGACAACTCCGGTGTTCAGGAATGCGAAATCGGGTTTACTTCAGAGGATGGAAACGATCATTACGCAATCGTTACAGTTTCAGTTACCCCCGAGGAAATTGTCGTTCTGACCGCAAGCGAAATTACTGAGATCAAAGCCTATCAAAAAAAGATTGCCGGCCTGAACAGGGATCTATCAGATGCAAATCAGAAGGCAAACATGTATCTTGACATCCTCATTCACGATATAAACAATGCAAATACTGCATCTTTGGGTTACGCAGAACTTATCAGGGACATAATTCCGGAAAGCAATGAAATCTACTTTGATAAGATGATGACAAGCATAAAGCACAGCAGCAATATCATAAGCAATGTTTCAAGGATAAGAGAGATACATAGCCTTGATTTCAAACCTCTTCCGGTCCATCTTGACAAAATCGTCGAATCAGCAGTAACAAAATTTCCAGGTCTTGATGTTGAATTAAAAGTTGATGATATAGAAGTCATGGGCGGTTCACTCCTCACTGAAGTATTTAGCATAATTCTGGAAAATTCTCAGATTTACGGGGGTAAGGGGGTCCTTGTAACTATCCGGACGGATGAAGACGAAGACCATGTATATGCAATAATTGAGGATAACGGGCCGGGCATACACGGATCAAAGATGGAATCTCTCTTCACAAGATTTCAGCCCGGCAAAGACGGAAGGAGGGGGAGAGGACTTGGCCTTTCTGTCTGCTGGTACATATTGAATAAATTCGGGGGAGATATCAGCGCTTCGAATAGAATTGTCGATGATTCCGGATCAGGACTAAAGATTACAATAAAACTCAAAAAATATACCATAATAGAGGCATGGCCATGGGGATCGTCATCATCCCCCAGATCAT
>CAZPHR010000006.1:7623-11084 GCA_964586475.1 uncultured Methanomicrobiaceae archaeon | reverse complement strand
CGCTTCAATCCACTCATGAACTAATTTTTTAAGCTCAGCTGAAGAGAGAGACGGGTTTCCGTAATATCTAAGGTACAGTTCAAGATCATCCAGGGTGGGGTGAATAACCTTACTCATTATCTCGGTTGCCGAAGCACCCCTCATATCTCTTGAACGATGTTTTATCAAATCAGAAAGATGAGCCATCTCATCAATCGATTCAAGAATATCATTAAGCGTTTTATCCTTCTCTTCCATGTAGAACCTTCCGGACGGGTTATGTACTAATTTTGCAGGAATAAAGAAACCACTTCTCCTTATTCATTGGGAGACCGGATGTACACAACAGGTAATATTTTCATGCGGGTTATAAGCAGTTTTTCTTCCCTGAAGAAGTTTATGCATGCCGGTCATTCATTCAAGTGCCCCCGAAATCTGATACGATATCAGTTCAAGTTCATTCATTTCACGGCCTGTAAATTCCTCCTTTCCTGATGATGTCGTAGCAAGAAATCCCGCCACTTCACCATTCCTGAATAAAGGATTTGCAGACAGGGAACTTATTCCATAGGACTCAAGGAAATTGATAATATCCCCCTTACTTCCTGACTTTGAATAGAAAGCAGACATTCCGCCGGTTATCCGTTCGTAAATATCGCACTTATTCAAAAGAATGTCTGAATTATCCCTGAACAGACAATCCTCACCTGTACTGAAATTCAGAGAGAAATCATTTCCGGAATTTTTAATAAATACTGCTGCTGCATCGGCTTTTGAAGCGAACAATGCTGTTTCGGCACCTGCCATCAGTACCTCATCTATTGAACCGGACGATGAAAACTGCCTCATCATGTCGGTATTTACCTGGATAAGTTCTTCAGCATGCTTTATTCCGGTGATATCTGTCATTATTACTGATACTGACGGTTCCCCGTTTTCAAATACAGAAGGATATATTTTCACATTGAGATGAATCCTGTCATCACCCCTGTCGATAGCAATCTCTTCAGCTGTTTCTTTCCCCCTCAAAGCCAGATCAATGGATTTGAACAGATCACAGTCACTATCGCCGGGAATCAGAACATCATGAACCGGAAGTCCATAATAATCTTCATTACGGCCTCCAAAAAGCTGAAGAAAAGCAACATTAAACTGGCGAATCTTCCCTTTCCCGTCGATAATCAGAACAATATCGGACAGATAGTCAATCAAAGAAAAAAAGGGAACTTTCCGGGATGGATAGAATACCTTCGCCTGACCAAAAGGAACCATCTCAATCCTGCCTGAGATTCTCAGGACATCAAGATATCTTGCGGCAGTCACACGATTCATATTAACTGCCTTTGCTATATCCCTGACAGACATCCCGTTTGGATTATTCTTTAAAACTTCAATTATTTCATTTGATCCGTCCAGATATTCCCCCATGAAAACCAATGTAAATATTATTTTTTATTTTAAAAATCTTGTGTAAACCCGGTTATATTCTTAAGTGCCTATCAAAGTGGATAAGCATCACGGGAAACAAATATATAGGGACTCGTGGAAGCTAAATAATTTTATATAAAATACGGCTACATTAGTAAGTGTGCATGTGGATGGACGGTAAGGAGACACGGATTATTACCATATAAATGGTACGGTCAAATTTTAGGTTAATTTATAACACCCCTATGATCAATCCCCCCCCAAAACCCCATCTTCATAAGGAACCTAAATCTCCCCAGATTGCCGTTTCGGACTTCTGAACCGTGATTTGAAGGAATATGCAGACCCCCGCTAACTCCGACATATCTGCATATTATCCCTCCCATCCTACATAGCACGCATAAGAAGGACTGTTTTTAATATTTTAGTTCGGTGTTTCTATTTTACTCACAAATAATTCCAATCAGGCCCCTGGGCAGATTAACTTCATTTGAGATAGATAAATAACTGATAAATAAAACACCACCAATATTATGATAACCGGATGGCACAAATAATATTTAAACTATAAAGCAGCAGGAGTTCTTAAAAGATCATGGCATTCTTGGATAAATTAATAGGACAGGGAGATAATCCAAATCCATGGATTGACAAGGCAACGACCCATTTTGAACAGGGAAAATATAACGAGGCAATAAAAGAGTTTGAGAAGGCAATTGAGGTAGAACCTGAAAATGGTGCCATATGTTACCTGATGGGCAGGGCACTGATGTACGTTTCAAGGTATCAGGATGCTGAGAGATACCTGAAACGTGCGGTTGCAGCGGTTCCCGAAAACATCCTTGCATGGCAGGCGCTAGGAAACTCACTTTATGAGTCAGGAGATTACACAGGGGCACTCCAGTGCTTTGACGCGATACTCCGTGCAGAACCTAAAATAAAAGATATTCTCAATAAAAAAGTCGACCTGCTTGAAATTCAGGGGGATTACATACAGGGAGCGGAGACCTGCCTGAAACTCATTGAAATTGAGCCGGATAATATCAGGCTCAAAGAAAGATATGCTCTTTTCTGCATGAGAAATTCCGACTGGGGCAGCGCAATCGATGCATTTTCCGAAGTAATAAGTGCAGACGAAAAAAACACCCGGGCCATGGTTTATACCGGAGAGATTCTTGAGATAATCGGTAAAACTGACGACGCACTCGGAATATACGATCTGGCACTGAAACAGGACCAGTCCTGTATTCCGGCATTATATAACAAGGCATATCTGCTGGAAAAACAGGGCAGGTATCCTGAAGCAGCCGAAGTCTTCAGGCAGATCAGTACAGAAAACACTGACGATCTTGTTGCCCCTTATAGAAGGGCAACAAATCTTTTCTGGACAGGTGCATATGCAGAATGCGCCCATACCATTGAAATGATACTCAAACGAACACCGGATGATATAAAGGCCTGGCAGATGATGGGTACTGCTCTTGAACTTATGGGGGAATATGAGCGTGCAGTTGCATGCTATGATAATGTCCTCAAAGCCGCTCCTGCAAAGTCAGAGACCTGGTACCACAGGGGAATCTGCCTCTCCGGTCTCGGACGGTATCACGAGGCACTCAACAGTTATGACCACGTAATAGAGAAAGAAGGAGGAGGCGGAGTCAGCTGGATAAATAACAATATTGACCTTAGCCTGTTTGACAAGGATTCTCCCCAGGGAGCAAAATCTTTAAAGACAAGTGTAAAGCTGGTTAACCTTCTTCAGATGAAAGGAGATGCATTCATGCACCTGGGACGCTTCGCCGAGGCATATGAATGTTACTCCAAAATTACTGAAACACACCCTGAAAATATTGCAGTCTGGAGAAACATATCAGAATGCCTGATCCACACGGGGAACAACCATAAAGCAATAGATGCACTAAAAACGGTTCTTGAGGTATTTCCGGAAGATGCAGGAGCCCTTGAGAAGAAGGGTCTTGCCCACCTCAATATCGGCGACTACGAAAAGGCACTCGGGTGTTTCGACTCGATATTAAATGAAGATGAAACCAATA
>CAZPHR010000006.1:2056-7613 GCA_964586475.1 uncultured Methanomicrobiaceae archaeon | reverse complement strand
GTCTGGGAGATGAGAGCAGACCTGCTGGCGGGTATGGGCATGGCAGAAGAAGCAGTCCAGAGCCTTGATCAGATACTCACAATAAACCCGGCCGACCAGAAATCCCTTTTAAAGAAAGCAGAGATTCTTGCCGCAATGTCGGAATTTGACGGTTCTCTCTCATGCCTTGAACCGATAATCAGTTCGGAAAAGATCAATCTTCTGGCATGGAAATATTATATCTCCATTCTTGAGATAACAGGAAGGCTGGAAGAAGCTGTAAACGCTATTGAAAACCTCGAATCCGCCGGATATGAAGATCTGAACCTTAAGATGCAGAAGGCAAGAATATATGCCAGCACGGGCAAAATAGCAGAATCTGCCTCGGAATATGAACAAATAATTGAAGCATATCCCGAACAGTCCGGCCTTGCATTAATTCTCGGGCAGGAACTGAATATTTTAGGAAGGAATGAAGAAGCAGCAGCTGCTTTTGAGCACTTTGTCAGGGCAAACAGGGAAGAAGCAGGCGGATGGAGAGAACTCGGCAGTTCACTTGAAAAGATCGGAGAATACGAGAAGGCAGCCAAATCATTTGAAAAAGCCGCAGCATTCAGGCCTGAAGACAAAGGTATCCTCTTTGACCAGGCAACACTTCTGCTGGAGATTGGTGAATATGGTGCCGCTGCCGACATCTTTGAAGGACTTCACGAAAACGATCCTGACAATACTGCCGTAATACGCGGCAGGGCATTTGCCCTTGCAGGAGCTAAAAGAAACACTGAAGCCCGTGAAGCATTTGAAAAATATTTCGAGATCAGTGATAACAGTGAAGACCATGATGCACGTAAAAATCTTGCAGGAGTATGCGAAAGAATCGGTGAACTTGAGCTTGCAGCAGGAAATTACGCCGCCATCCTTGAAGAAAATGAAAAAGATATCGATACATGGCTGAAACTTACAAATCTCCTCAGGTATATGGGGAGATACGACGATGTTATCGAAGCTTCCGACAACATATTGGAAATTGAAACGGAGAATCTCCCTGCCTGGAAGGCAAGAGGCGAAGTTCTCTTCAGGCTGGGAAGATACGACCAGGCCTCAGAAGCCTTTGAAAAGGTTCTCGAACTTGATGATTCCAACAGAATATGCCGGATGCTCCTCGCAGAATCACTGATCAGGGATGGAAGATACAAAGAAGGCCTGCAGCAGTTCGGAATCGCACTTGAAGGTACAGAAGCCGATCCGGAAAGCTACTACCAGTGCGCAGTCGCCCAGATGCAGATGGGCGGATATGAAAAGGCAGTCAAATTCTCAAACCGCGTTCTTGAAAAGTCTCCAGGGCTTATCGGTGCCATTCTTATCAAGGCCAATGCCTACGAAAGGCTGGGAGATTTCGAAGAAGCGCTCAGTCTTTATGAAGAGGCGCTTACCGAAGACAGCAAAAACCAGGGCCTCTGGAGTGCAAGAGGAATGCTGCTCATAAACCTCGGAAGGTACAATGATGCCGGCAAATCCTTCGAAAAAGCCATTGAATTTGGTTCAGACAATCCTGCTTCATGGTATGGAAAGGCAATTGCACTTGAACAGCTCGGTAAACATGATGCAGCAATAGAAGCCCTGGACAGGGTCCTTGAGATAAAACCGGGAGACTCTGCAGCATCATACAAGAAAGGCATATGCCTGACAAACCTCGGAAGGTTTAACGAGGCCTCTGAATGTTTTGAGATTGCATTCAGGAAAGAGAGAAAGCAGAAATTCGAAGAATAACCTTTTTTTTAAATCTCAACAAATTCGTCTGAGAAGCTCTTAAGCTGATTCAAAAGCGTAGGATCCACACTTCCGCTTATTGACAGGAATATTCCCAGACAATTGAGAAGCCGTAGCTTATTCGATACAAAATGGATGAATTTTGTCATTGTACCTGAAGGAACATAGATCAACATCGTATTGATCGAGTCAATAATCACACAGACTTTCGCTCCATTGAATCTGACAAGCAGTTTATTTAATTCAATCCCGATATCAGTAAGATTTGACGGCTGGCTTATGTAGGATGTGTTGCCGTCGTCATCTTTGGGAATGCTGCCAAGAGCATATCTCGTAATAGCATCGATAAAATATAGATTACTGACATCTACTCCGGATTTACTGTATGTCTTCCTGAGAATCGGAGAAGGATTGTTTATTGTAATTATTATCGTCTTATAGCCTTTTTCTGTAACCTTACTGACCAGTTCCGGGGTACAGCCCTGAAAGGCTTCTGCCGATGTCTCGGCAAGCACCACTAACCCGGAATCGTCACCGGCCAGAATATTATCAAGGGTCGACATTCTCACTTAACTAAAAAATGTTTATATTCTTCAGATATTGTTCCATGAGCTTCGGTTACTGCCATATTGAGCTCATTTAGATTATTTACAATCTGTCTGGCATTCTTTATAAGTACCAGAATTTTAAGTTTCATTGTTTCCGGATCCGTTCCTGCATCAATATCCTCTGCAAGAACCTCAAGAGACTGCCCGATAAGTGAAACCGGCTCCCTTATTCTTCTCGATGTTTCCAGGATGAAATCCAGAAATTCCTCTTCTGAGTTAATTACACTGGTAATATCAATAAATGAAATAAAGATCATTTTTCTTGTCACAAGTTCATCAGGAAGAAGTGTTGTAATTGAAACGGATATGTGAAAATCTGAGCCATCTTTCCTTTTGACACGTATTCTCCCGATAAAAAAGTTATTCTCAGCGAGAGATTTCATAATGGTCGTCTTTAATTCATCATAATTCCCGTCAGCGAGAAAGTCTGGTGTCGACATGACAGAGAGATCATCCGGTGAATATCCAAACATCTCCAGTGCAGCCGCATTGGCATATAATATCTGCCCGGTATCGTAATCTGCAATAGATAAGCCGTTTATCGAATGTTCAATTGCATATTCCTTGGTACGAAGTTCAACCTCAGCATTTCTCCTGGAAACGGCAATTTCAACCTGGTGGGAAAGTTCTGCAAAGTTGGCTCCGGGATCTTTTCCTTTCTGAACATAGCCGTCGGCTCCGCTCCTGAAGGCTTCGATGATGATCTCCTCTCTTCCTTTTCCTGAAAAAAGGATGAAAGGAATTAATGACATCTCCTCCCTGATTAATTTAAGAAATTCAAGGCCATCCATCTCCGGCATTTCATAATCGGAGATGATGGCATCAAATTTTTCCTCTCTTAAAAGATCCAGCGCCTCTTTTACTGATAATGCCGTTTTAAATTCATAATCGCCGAATTTTTTCAGATATATCTCTGCGATGGAGAGGATTTCAGGCTCCTCATCCACCAGTAAAACTTTCATCATTCATATTCCTCCCGTTATACGGACGAATCTACAGGTAAACAATATGTTATTTCTTAAGGTTTATAAAAAACATCCATTAAACGGGAGTTTCAGGACCCCCTGACAATAATTTGACTGAAACTTCGTGAGAAACTCCGCGGGCAGTCACAAACATACACGAAATCATATTAATAAGACAATGTCCGGTTTTTATCGAAGATTTAAATACTTCTTATCTTCCATAATGTATTAAATGCTCAATATATAAAGGGGAATTCTTCTTGGCGCCGCAGTCGGCGATGCCCTCGGAATGCCAAATGAAACATCCCCCCCGTCCCTGAAGAATATAAGGCGGAGTTATGCCAGACCCAACAAGATGCACCCCAATGCAGGATTAAAGGCAGGGAGTTATACAGACGACACCCAGATTGCCCTACTGGCAGCTGAACTTCTTGTAAGCGGCAATTTCAGGCAGGAGAGTTATGCCCGTGCCCTGAAAAACATGTATATTGAAAAAAAACTGAGATTTCCCGACGGTTCAGTCCTGTCTGCATGCAGGCATATGATAAAGGGCAATGAAAAGGATCCCGGATGTAATTCAACCACATCCGGATGCATTCCGCTTGCAGTCCCGTTCACCCTTGCCTATCCGGACGACAGGAAGAGAGACGAACTTCTCGCCATGGCCTGTTCTGTCACACACACCAGCCAGGCGGCATTAGCAGGAGCAATCTGGCTTGCAACTCTCATCCGCTCGACGATTGAAAGAGAGAATGAACCATTAAAGAAAGCCCAGAAAACTGCATATCTCCAGGACGAAACCCTTGGATTGAAGATTGGTGATGCCCTGAGATATGCTGCCGAAGGGATCCCTGTCGAATCTGCGATTGTAATGATTGGAAATGATGTCTCGGTCTACCAGACTGTTCCTCTTGCCGCATATCTAATCTCCATGTACGGGGATGAAGATGAAATTCTTTATTACGCTGCACAGGCCGGAGGAAACACCGACACGCTTGGATTTATCTGTGGATCATGGCTCGGTGCCGAGTTCGGGGTACCGGGGCTTCCGGAAGACCTTGTAGTTTCTCTTGAGAACAGGGAGGCTATAGAAACAATGGCAGACAGGCTGTACCAGAGATTTGGCAAGAAGGATTAATGCGGGGGCCGCAAATATCTTTTTATGGATATCGCAATAATCGGGGCATCAGGTTATACAGGAGGAGACCTGATCCGCCTCCTGCTGACCCACGGGGATGCCAATGTTGTAGCGGCCACATCCAGAAAGGAAGAGGGGAAACCGGTCTGGAAGTTGCACCCCAATCTTAAAGGGCTTTGTGACCTTGAATATTCCAATCCGAAAACAGAAGATCTGGATGCGGATTTCGTATTTCTGGCTGTCCCTCATACTGTTGCAATGAACTATGCCGGTGAGCTGAAAGAAAAGGGTATCAAAACCGTTGACCTTAGCGCTGACTACAGGCTCCCGAAGGACATCTATGAAGAGACATATGATGTTGAGCATAAGGCCTATTTTGAGGCGCCCTATGGTCTTCCCGAACTTCACAGGGATGAGATAAGGAACGCGGATTTTGTTGCAAATCCCGGATGCTTCCCGACAGGTGCCACACTGGCAGCTGCACCACTTGCAGATAAAGCAAATACCATCATATTCGACTCCAAAACTGGAGTATCCGGTGCCGGGGTAAATCCCTCTGCCACAAACCAGTATTCAAACGTGGCAGACAGCCTCAAGGCATACAAGTGGACAGGGCACAGGCATCTCGCCGAGATGAAGCAGGAGATAAAGGGGCTTGGATCGAAGGCAAACTGCCATTTCACACCGCATCTTCTGCCTGTAAACCGGGGGATCCTTACAACCGCGCACATCCTGCTCGACGAGCCCCTGACTACAAAGGAAGTCAGCAGAATTTACGAGGACTACTATAATAATGAGTTCTTTGTAAGATTGCAGGACCCCACGCTGGCATCTGTAAGGGGCAGCAACTTCTGCGATGTCAGTGTTGAAGCCGAGGAAGGTAGTACAAGAGGGTGAACAATATGTTGTTATTAAGGTATCAGGACCGGCTATCTGTTAATAAAGATAACCGGTCGTGCCTTACTTAAAATTATCCCCTTACAGATTTTTTAATCTCCTTGAGACGTTTCATGACATCATTTGCTCCCCGTCCGAAATAATCATGAAGTATAGCGTATTCCCTGTACAATTTTTCATACACAGGAACATTTTCTTTT
>CAZPHR010000006.1:0-2046 GCA_964586475.1 uncultured Methanomicrobiaceae archaeon | reverse complement strand
TCCCATAAAACAGAGAAACAAAAAAACGGAGATGAAAAATGCTGATAAAAGATGTAATGACACCCGATCCAATCACAATACAGTCGGATTCAAAAGTTAGTGAAGCAGCCTCCATCCTGAGGAAGAAAAGGATCGGAGGAATTCCGGTAATGGAAGGAGAACGCCTTGTCGGAATAGTTACTGAGACAGACATCCTGTCGCTGCTTGACGTAGGTGAACTCAGCGACGACCTGTGGCTTCCTTCACCACTGGAAATAATCGAGATCCCAATCAGGGAGTTTGTCAACTGGGAGAAGACAAAAAAGGCCTTAACAGACATTGGTGAAAGTCCTGTTTCCGACATCATGAGCTCTGATATAATATCCATTGATGAAGACGCTGAGATAGAGGAAGGAGCAAAACTTATGCTCGCAGAAGGAATTGCAAGGCTTCCGGTTATCAGGAGCGACAGGCTTGTCGGTATAGTCACCCGCCAGGACATCGTAAGGGGTATCGGGACTTCGTATGCGGAATCAAAAGAGGAATGATTGAAATTGAAGAGTATTTGTGAAGTTGAAGGTGTCGAAGCTGCAGGAATAAAAGAGGGTAAATACGGGCTTGCCCTGATAAAGGCATCCGGCAATGCAGCAGCGGTTTTTACAAAGAACCGGGTAATGGCCGAGCCGGTACGACTGATGCTGAACAGAAAGGAATCAGGCCGTCTCGACGGAGTTATCGTCAATTCCGGAAATGCCAATGTCTTCACAGGAGAGCGGGGCTACAGGGATGCAGAGAGGATGGCAGAGATCGCGGCTGAAGCTCTCGGAACCTCACCTGAGCTGATAGGCGTCGCAAGTACAGGTGTAATCGGCCGTTATCTTCACATCGACATAATAGAAGACCAGTGCAGCAGAATAAAAGACAGCCTTGCATCTGACGAAAAATCAGGCGACGATGCGGCTGCCGCAATAATGACCACCGATCTCTATCCCAAACAGGCCATCTCAAAAAGGAAGGGATTTACCGTTGCGGGAATTACGAAGGGAAGCGGAATGATCGCACCGAACATGGGAACCATGCTCGGATTCATATATACGGATGCAGAGGTTTCCCCTGATGACCTGAAGAAGGCACTTTCACTGGCGGAAACACCGAAAATATCATTATTATAGATGATTCAGCAAGAGTTTTTATAGATACTTTAGTAAAATTACCTTATAAAACAAACCTGCTCTTTATAAAAGGTCTTATTTTTTCAGCTACCTTAATATTTACTTTTTATCTTAGACAATTTGTATTCCCTAACAATAAAAAGAATATCTTGATAACCTTATTAGTCGATACAACAATATCAATACTCTCTATGCAGTTAATAGATTTTAACTATAACGGTATCATTTTATGGGTATTAGCAAATGTTGTATATTATATTGAAAGTAAAAATAAATATATTGCAATTACGGTAGGTGTTTTTTTATATATACTAACTACCTTTTCCATTTTGAATGTTTATATAAATCTATTTTCATTAAATGAATATATAAATTATTATCCCAAAAATATAAGACAAATAATTTTAACATTTTACTATACTTTAACAGGATTAAATCTAATATGCTTCATTATATTCTGTGTATTAGTTATTCAAGAGCAAAGAGGTCAGATTAATGAAATTAATGCACTATATAAAAAACTATCAATAGCAAATGATGAATTAAGACAATTAGCAGAAATCAAAGAAAAAATGGGAGAAACAAAAGAAAGAAATAGACTTGCTAGAGAAATTCACGATACACTTGGTCATTCTCTAACTGCTATTTCTTTTGGGGTTGATGCATGCATAGCAACTCTTGAAAAAAATCCAAAAGAAACAAAAGATAAACTTGAAGTAATATCTAATATCGCAAAAGGTGGGATAAAAGAAGTTAGGACCTCTGTTACTACTCTTAGAGCTGATAGCAGTGAGGAATTAACACTTTCTCAAAATATAATTAAA
Source organism: uncultured Methanomicrobiaceae archaeon (assembly GCA_964586475.1). Classification (GTDB taxonomy): domain Archaea; phylum Halobacteriota; class Methanomicrobia; order Methanomicrobiales; family Methanomicrobiaceae; genus Methanolacinia. Next base: position 71 of record CAZPHR010000006.1, on the reverse strand, counting down.
ATGATTGAAAGGACAATAAAAGCTACAGATATCAATATCAGCATGAAACGAAAAAGGGGGCTTGCGCCCCC
>CAZPHR010000005.1:0-13301 GCA_964586475.1 uncultured Methanomicrobiaceae archaeon | reverse complement strand
GAAATCTCTCAATAAAGGATATCGAAAATCTTAACGAATGTTGTATAAATTCTTTATTTTTATCTCAAGATGCCAGAAATACGCCTGAGATAGAGGATGAATCAGTTACATTAACAGTAACATCACCTCCATTTTTGGATATAGTGAAATACTCAAATGATAATTGGTTGAGATGCTGGTTTAATTCTCTTGATGTTGAAACAATAGGAAAACAAATCTCTATGATTAAAGATGTTAAAGAATGGTCAAAGGTCATGGGAGAAGTTTTTGGGGAGCTATACAGGATAACAAAGCCCGGGGGATGGGTTGCCTTTGAGGTGGGAGAGGTCCGAAACGGGAAGGTCTGTCTCGACGAGCATGTCGTTCCTCTTGGTATAGGGGCCGGGTTTGAGTGTGCCGGAGTATTGATAAACGAGCAGCACTTTACAAAGACATCCAATATCTGGGGGATAGACAACAGGAAGAAAGGGACGAATACAAACAGGATTGCTGTATTTCAGAAGTCATCCTGATACCGGTACAGATCCGAATCAAAAATCTTTTTTCAGACATGGGCATTAATAGTTCTATGAATTTAAAGGGAAAATGTTCTGCAGTGGCGGTTCTTGGTATACTGCTGGTCTTCTGCTTTGCTTTTATCTCCGGGTGCGCGGGTGAGGAGGCTTCTTCTGGGCAGCCGGAGGAAGAAAAAGCTTCAGAAGCGCTGGCCATTCTTAAGAACGAAGTATCTGTATCGCTTGCAGAAACTCTTGCTCTTGCAGAAAGAACCTCGGATAATCTGGCAGATGCCGATCGAAACCAGACACAGGTTAATGCCATTCTTGATGATTCGCATAAGAGCCTGCCATGGGTTGAATCGGCGGCTTTCATCAATCCTGCAGGAATTGTTGTCGCAATTATGCCTGATTCATACAGCGGCCTCATCGGAAAAGATCTCTCCTACCAGGATATTGTTAAGGAAGGGATTGAAAAGCGTTCTCCGGTCATTTCGGATTATATGCTGCTTGAAGTGGCAGAGAAAGGAGTTGTTCTTGAGTGTCCCGTATTTTCCGAAGATGGTGAATTTGCAGGAGTCGTGTCGCTTGTAATTGACCCTGCAAAAATGATCGGCCCTGTTGCCGGGGAGATAAAGTCCGTATATGAATATTCTGTAATGGCAATTGAGCCTGACGGAACAATCCTCTATGACGAAGATGTCGCAGAGATCGGGAATGAAACGTTTGGAAATCCAGTATATAGAGCATTTCCCGGGGTTATAGCCGCTGCAGAATCCGCCTCGTCGCAGCCATCCGGAACATATACCTATACGTTCATGGCGGACGGCTCAGATAAGGAAGTCCGGAAGGTGGCATACTGGGATACGGCCGGAATTATTGATAAGGAATGGCGCCTGATGGTTATAAGGGATCTATCAGTCTTTATCTCATGATGAATTGTTGCCCGATATAGGATATCTTTATTTTTTTCCAGGGTTATTGTGGTACAAAAGGAGGAATGATTTATGTCTGCAGAAGAATTATTTGAAAAATCACTAGAAGAGGTCGACAGGCTGATCCACGAGGGAAGTATTCTCGGTGAACCTGTGGAAGCAAACGGATGCACAATCGTACCCGTATTCGGTTACGGGTTCGCTTTCGGTGCCGGCTTTGGAGGAAGCGACAGGACAGGCCAGGGTGGAGGAGCCGGTGCCGGTGGAGGACTGTCTCCTGTTGCACTTGTTGTCATCGATAAGGATGTAAAGGGAATCGAGGGAATAAGGGTAGTACCCGTAAGAAAACCCGGACCTGTGACTGAAGCAATCAATGCGATTGGCGAGGAGATCCTTCCCAAAGTTGTCGGTATGGTGAAGAAGAAAGGGGAAAGTGAAGAAGAAAAAGAAGAAGAAAAATAATTTTTTTTGGTTTCTGAATGGTTTCCTTTCTCTTTGCCGCCGGACTGGTTATTGCATCGGTTATCATTATCTTAGCTGTGCATTTTTTTCTCCCGGTAAGAATCTCCGGGAGACTCAGGTCCTGCAGAAGCGACCTTTTTCTTTTGAGGATCCGGTGGGGGATTCTCCGGGTATCAGTAATTATATCCGCCGGTGCTATTGCGACCCTGTATCTCTATTCCTTTAGGATAAAGGAATTTCCGCTAACAGGAACAGAGGGTTCTTCCGGTGATGAAGGAGAAGGAAAAGGAGAAGAGGAAGGGAAAGAGGGCTTTAACACTGAAATGATCTGTCCTGTGATTGAACTGCTGGCAACCGTTTTCAGGCAGACGGGTTTTGATTACCTGAGACTGGATGCAAAGGTTGGTCTTGGAGACCCTTTTGATACGGGAATTATCTTCGGGTTTGCATCCGCACTCAGCGGAATTATGCACTGCAATGAAAATTTTGAATTAAACATTCTTCCTGTATTTGAGACCGAAGCCCTTGAGTTTGATATTGAGGCCGGCCTCAGGGTTAAGAAACCGTTCAGAATTTTAATCTCCGCTTTTAAGATATTCCAAATCCGCAGAAAAAAGCCGGCTAAAAATCCGGGCAGGGGAGCGGCTGCCATATGAAAGCCATAAAAGAGACTCTGCCTTGCGGGCCCCTGGATATTAACGGAATCAGAATATCTGTACAGGCAGACCGGTCGGCACTGGCACAGAATAACGGTTTTTTTATATCAGTTGTTCCAGTATCTCTTTCTATTGAGACAGGGTCGGGAAAATATAGTTATAATCTTTCATTTAAGGAAAAGAGTGATTAATTCTTCACTCTCTCTATTCAAATCTTAACGCCTCTATAGGGTTGAGGTTTGCAGCCTTCCAGGCAGGATAAAATCCTGAAACCAGACTTGTAATAATACCGAAGATCATACCGTACGGAATAAAAATCAGTGTTGAGGGTTCAAAGAGAAACTCGGTGCTGTTGAGCATTACCATAAGGACTGCATATCCGGCAAGGAAACTGAACACTGCACCGACGATAGCACCGAAAAGGCCGAGGATGATTGCCTCGTAGAGGAACATCTTTAAGACCTCGTTCTTCTTCGTCCCGATGCTCCTGATGATCCCGATCTCCTTGATCCTCTCTGTAACCGACATCATCTGGATATTGAATATCGAGACTCCGGCAACAATAAGCGATATCCCGCCGATTGCTGTTGTGAATGTTGAGATCTGTCCGAATGTATCCAGTATCGTCTCGAGGATTGCTTTTGTATCAAAGACGTCCACAACATCGTCTTTCCTGTTCATCTTTGTATTTATGGCGTCTTTTACATCTTCGATATCATTTATGTCTCTGACTTTCACGATGACGAAGTTGTAATCGTCCTGGTCGTATGTTGATGAGAAGAATTTATCGGTTACAATCAGGGCCGAATCTGGGTTGATATCAAAACCCATTCCCCTTTCTTCGAGTATTCCGACAATCCTCAGGTTCTCGTCTCCGAGTTTTACCCGGCTTCCTACCTTGAGGTCATACTCTTCGGCAATCCTGCTGCCTGCAAGGGCTCCTGCCGAGCTCTTCAGGAACTGGCCCTCCTCAAGGTCGAGAAGCAGTGGAAGATCTTGCGTTTCCAGTCCATAGACGGTTGCAATTCCGTCATCACTCCCTACTTCTATCTGATCTGCTGTATTGTAGATCGGGATCACATCATTTGAGCCGGCTGCCCTGACGATATCCTTCAGCATTCTCTGTGTTATCTTGTCATTGACAGTTGTAGACGAAGGTCCCTGCGATATGCCGCCGTGGGAGTAGATTACAATGGCGTCGCCCACGTCAGATAGTGACTCGGAGATTGAAAGGACCAGGCTGTTACCCAGCATTCCCATTGAGGCGATGGCGGCGACTCCTATCACTATACCTATCACAGCAAGTAGCGATCTCAGCCAGTGAAGCCTGACGCTTCTTTTTGCGAATTCAAAGAATATACCCGGATTCACTGGATCTCACCGTCCGCTATCGTTATCGTCCGTTTTGCATATTCAGCGATATGGGTGTCGTGGGTGACCATGATAATGGTCTTACCCTGGCTGTTGAGTTTCTTTAGAAGCTCCATGACCTGTGTGCCGGTCTTTGAGTCCAGATTTCCGGTAGGCTCATCGCACAAAAGGATCTTCGGGTCGTTTACAAGTGCACGGGCGACTGCAACCCTCTGCTGTTGACCGCCCGAGAGTTCATTTGGCTTGTGATGGCTGAGGTTCTCGGTGAGGCCCATACATTTTAAGAGTTCATCGCACCTTCCTGCGGTGTCCCTTTTGCGATATTTGAGTATATAGGGGTACTCTACATTTTCCCTCACAGTTAGCAGGGGTATCAGGTTGAATTGCTGAAAGATGAAACCGATTGTATCTCTCCTGAGATCCGTCAGTTCATCGTCGGAGAGAGTTCCGACATCTACGCCATTGATGTAGAGCTTTCCTTTTGTCGGAACATCGAGAGATCCGACCATGTTGAGGAGTGTGGATTTTCCCGAACCTGAAGGTCCCATAATGGCTATGAAGTCCCCCTCTTCTATCGTAAGTGAGACATTGTTGAGCGCCACAACCTCTCCGAATGGCATGGGGTAGATCTTTGAGACCCCTTCAAGGCTTATTACCTGCATGTCTTAATCCAAAAAATACAAAATGAGCTTAAATCTTCCCCTGTTTTTTCAATGAATAGATTATCGCCCCGCTGACACCCGCGGCAGCTATGATCACAAGTGCTATAAGTCCGACAGGGAAACCGTCACTGCCTGAAGCAGGGGATGTCTGGCTGCCGGATTGGGCAGACCCTCCTCCAAGAGTCACAGGAACCTTCTCCTCATAGCTGTTTCCGTCATCGTCCTTGTATAATATGAGCAGCGGGACTTCGGTTGCACCTTCGGCGGTAAATGTAACCTCAAAGCTCGAAAAGTCGTCTGGTTCGAGTTCACCGACTACGTAAAGGCGGTTAGGGTCTGTCGGGACTGCAGGTTCGGCTGAGGTGACGATTACCGATTTTGCATTTTTGAGGCCTGCGTTTGTGACATCTCCCGTCACAGTGTAGGTACCGCTGCCTGCGACCTCAACATTGTTGATGACCATCTCGGCGTTCTTTTTTCCCTCACCTATGGTGTATGGCAGCACCTGCCGGGTTGTGTGGAGGTTGAGGCCGTTTCTGTATTCAACATTAAATACGATCTCTCCTGATTTTGATGGGATTACGTCAAATACAACCTCCTGGCTTCCATCCGGCTGGAGTTCCCCGACAAAATAGCTGTTCTGTATAAATGATGCCGAATCACTCTCCGGTTTTACAACTACACCGTTTGCCGCATTTTCCCTTGGATTTCCAACAAGCACCGTAATCGATTCTTTAACTCCCTCCTGGAATTCGTCGGGTATATCAATAATCGATATCTCAAGAGGAGTGCTTTCCAACTTTACCGGAATAAGGTGGCTCAGGCTTCCTCCTCCTGCAAAGTTCAGGTAGAACCTCGGGTAGTAGATCCCGTCAGAAGTATCAGCCCTGATTGTGAATGTGAAGTCTCTGCTCGTTCCGGGTCCGACTGTTCCGACAGTCGAGTAGGACTGCTCATTTATAAGTGTAAAATCTTTGGTGAACAGTGATGCACTTTTAATCTCAACACTTGAGGTTCCTGTATTTTGTATTGTTACCTTGACAGTCCCGGTGTCCCATTTCATAAAGACGGACGGGCTGACCTCATAGGAAGATATCTCAATATATGATGCGGCTGTATTGGTAGATGTCGATGCCGCTGAAACTGCAGGGGCAAGGAGCATCGCCAGTATTAAAATAATTATTATTTCTATTTTCATTCTTCCCGCACCTTTACATAAACAATGAACTCGTGGTAAGCAGTATATAGATTACAAGAGGCACGGCAACACAGATTGCCGCCTTTTTGAGTTCAAGCTTTGAAGACTCCTCCACCCCGAATGTCCAGATGTATGCCGACCACAGGGTAAAGATGATTCCGATAAACATTGCAGCCATCATTGCCGGGGAGTTCATATAAGCTGTCATTGAAGCCTGAATCTCCTGTACATCAGAGGTTGCAGGGATAACAAGATCGGGAAGTGATGTCATCATTATGCCCACGCTGATTATTCCGCCTAATATCTGTGGGATAAAGCCATATCCTACGATCTCAAGGAGTCTTTTGAATGAGGTCTCTCCCTTGAGAATATAAATCATTATCAGAAAAGCGATCGCCCAGATTATCCATACGATGAAGGTTATGATCAGGGCGGCAGAAAATCCTGCCAGGGATATTATGTATGCCGCACCCTCCATTCCTGAAGGCATCAACGCCATTGTCTTCCCTGTTACGACATATGCCGAGATGCCGCCGATTAATGCTATTATAAGAGTAATCAGAGCAGGTATCTTTAAGTCTTCCTCCTTTTTGCACAACTCGCTGAAGAAGTGCTTGGGAGTAATCAGTATATCAGTAACCGAAATCATATTGATATTATATTGTTTTTGAGATAATATATTCTGTTGCTCTTAAGGGTCCGAATAATTAAATGGGTTTTATATTGATATTGAGATCGGGAATTCACAGGTATTTGCCGGCGGTCTTTGATAGTGCAAGCCTGAGGACCGATTCGGGGATCTGCTCATACATTCTTTTGCATGACGAGGCCGCCGGAGCATCTCCTGATCTGCATCCATCGCAGGCCATCCCGCAGTATTTTGACGGGTCCGGGAGCGGAACCAGCTCTTCAAGCGGGATTCCGTCGATAGTCAGTCTTCCGCAACTGCTTATGTCAGGAGAGATCTCTTCCACATAACTGAAAGTGAGATCCCTGCCGATGCATGCGTCCCTGTAATTTGCGACGACTTCCTTCACGCTCCTGCAGGTATCAGGACAGACCGGGGGCGGAATTGTAGGATCATCCGGATGCGACCAAAGGACTACAATCTTATTCATAAAAAACCACTTCAGTTCAGTATAACTTCGACTATCTCATCGATAAAGACTTTGAGATTTTCTCTTAGTTCACGAAAACCCGTCAGGCGGTCATTTCCACCTGCCGGAACCCGGAATTCACGCAATATAATATCTTTCGAAGACGGATACGCCAGTTTCATTGCATTCGGGCAGAGAAATACCACAAGATCAAAATGTTCTCCTGAAAAAGACCCGATAGTGGCCGGCATGTGGTCATCTGTATCTATTCCCTCCTCTCTTAGAACGGCAACTGCAGCGGGGTCGGGCCCGAGCGGGCGGATGCCGGCGCTCCTGAAAGTTATCTCCGGGTATTTCGACCTCCCGAGACATTCGGCCATAAAGGATCTCGCCGAGTTGTGTGTACATACAAAAAGAACCGATCTTCCTGAGCTCATATTCGGGCACCCTTATATTCTGTGAGCTGGTTTTCTCTCCCTGAGTCTCTCTTTTCTTCTCTTCCAGAGGTACCATCCTCCGGCAGCCGAAACTGCTAGGACAAGGATTACTATTAAGCCCAGCCTGAAATCGATTACCAGCAGATTCTTAAGGAATTCCGATCCCAGTGCAATCAGGAAACAGCCGGTTAGGGCACCACTGATTACGGCAATCAGAACCTGCAGCGGGGGAATACCTATCATCCTGCCGACAATAGGAGTTGCAATTCCTCCTGTGCCCTGCATCGGTATCATTACAAAGATCGCAAGCCCGAGTGTTGAAAGCTTCTCCAGCCACCTGTGGCTCCTGAAAAAGGATTCACCCCGCTCCATAAAGGAACTCATCCATCTTGTTCCGATAACGGGAATTTTAAGAGCAAGATCGAAGTTGAGCACCATGAAGAGCGTCGAAAGGATGTCCATCAGTGCGATTGAGAATGCAACAATCCACCATGGTGCCCCTATGGCAATTCCGAGGGGGATAACGCTTTCTTTTCCTGCAGGCGGGATGAAGTAGATGAACATAATCGTCATCATCGATAAAAACAGGGAATAAGGGAGGGCCAGCCAGAGCAGAAGGATATATACGCCAAGTATGGCAAAGGGAAGACCCAGGTTTACGGCTATGGCTCCTGCATTTATGATCCTTTCGGCAGTATCCCTGTATTCGGCGTCCATCCGGTTTAAGAATAAATGATTCGGAAATTAATAAAACAGGTGCATCTCAGGTTTCAGCTGTCTTTTCTGCTTCCAATCCTCTTGTAGAGGAAGTTTGCCGCACTTGCAATAATTACAACTCCAAGTATCGTAAGCGCGAGGTAGAGCGGGTTTATGTGAAGAAACCCTGTCGCAAACTCAAATCCGACTGCAATAAGATATGATCCGATAAAGGCGCCTGCAGTAATACCGAGGAAAAGGTGCAGTTTCGGCAGTCCCATCATTCTACCGACTATACTCCCGCCGATTCCCCCGGAACCCTGGAATGGAACCATTATGAATAACATAAGCCCGAAGATGGATAGTCTTTCGAGCCATTTGTATTTTATAAAAAAAGAGCTTCCTTTATCCATGATTGTGTGCACCCAGTTCCCTAATACAGGGATTTTGAGCACGAGATCGAAGTTGAGAATCATAAAAAGCGCCGCTGCCACATCCATCATTGCGGCCGTTGTCGCTATGACATACCATGGGATTCCCAGCGCAATTCCAAGCGGGATCACGCTTTCCTTTCCTGCAGGCGGAACAAAGTAGACTGCCATCAGGCCAAGAACTATCTCGAAATCTTCAGGTTTTTGACTGAAAAAAAGGATCAGGATGTAGGACGCAATTACGATAAACGGAAAAATAATGAAAAATGCTCTTTTTAAAAAAGGATCTTTTATATCAGGAATTTCAGGAGCATGGAGGTCGGTCATCCGGTCAGTCCTGCCTGTCCTCGAATACCCTGATGCGGCGCATTGCCTCTTTTAATGTATCCATCTTTGCTGCATAGGATATCCGTATCCAGCCGGGAGCATTGAAGGCTGTTCCTGGTGTTGTGGCCACATGAGCCTCACCGAGCCACCTGTCCCCGCGCTCCATATCGTCTCCGTTTATATTTACAAAGGCGTAAAAGGCACCTTCGGCAGGGGCGACTGTAAAGCCCATAGATTTCAGCTCCCCGCAGACATACTTTCTCCTTGAATCAAATTCGGCTCTCATATCCGCAACACAGGACTGATCACCCTTCAGAGCCGCAACCGCACCCCACATCGCGAATGTTGCAGGGTGGCTGATAGTGTGTTGCTGAACCTTTGTCATCGCTTTTGCCATATCCGGAGGGGCGGCGGCATAACCGATTCTCCAGCCGGTCATCGCGTATGCCTTTGAAAAACCGTTTATCGTTATTGTCCGGTCATCCATGCCGTCAAACGATCCTATCGAGATGTGCTCCTTTTCATAGATTAATTTCTCGTATATTTCGTCTGATAAGGCGATTATGTCGTTGTCCCTGCAGATGTAGGCGCCAAGGTTCAGGGAGTCCTTCGAGAGGACTGAGCCTGTCGGGTTCGACGGGGTATTGAGAATAACCATCTTTGTTTTGGCGGTTATCTTTTCAGGCAGGGAGTCGTCTAACTGGAAGTCTTTTTCATTCAGGCTGTGGTGAACAGGGACTCCACCTGCAATTCTTACTGCCGGTTCGTACGAGACCCATGAAGGGTCAATGATTACAACCTCGTCGCCGGGATTCAGGCAGGCCTCCATCGCCTCATATATATTGTTCTTTGCACCACAGGCGACGACAATCCCGGATGCCTCGATATCCACACCGTTCTCGGTTTTTAGCTTCTCCGATATCGCTTCGCGAAGCTCAGGTATCCCCTGGCTGGCCTCATAGTGTGTCTTTCCATTTCTTAGGGCATCTATGCAGGCATCTGTTATATGCCGGGGGGTATCAAAATCCGGTTCACCTATCGACAGAGAGATAACGTCAGTTCCCTCTGCCTTCATTCTCCTGGCCCGGTCCGTAATCTCAATGGTTGCGGAGGGCGGGATGCTGCTGATCTTCTCCGAAAGCGGCTTCATGGGTAAGTTGCCCTTCCTGTGTTATTCAAGCCTTTTTACAAGTTTTATTGCAGATTCAACAGCTCTCTTTGCATAGTCTATGCGTTCTGAAGCCTCAAGCCTTGTCATTCCGGGACCTGATATGCCAAGTGTTACCGGCTTGTCGAACTCGAGTGAGAGATCGATGATCTTCCTTGCGGCGTGCTGGACGACGATTTCGTCGTGCTGTGTCGAACCTTCGATAACACAGCCGATTGTAACTACGGCATCGACCTTGTTTTCCTTTAGCATCTTCTTGATTGCAAGGGGCATGTCATATGCGCCGGGAACGTAAATCCTGTCTACAACCTCGGCACCGAGAAACTTCGCGTGTTCCTCTCCCTCGATCTCCATCATGTATGTCAGGTCGCGGTTGAATTCCGCAACAACAAATCCGAGTTTAACTGTCATTTTTATCTCCTGTTTTTATAATCTGTATTTATTCGTTTTATACGGTTACTCTATTATCGTTTTCATCGCTTCACTGCCGGGCCGGACCCGCGTCCTCAAAGCCCTGCCTCTGTCCGGTTCCTGCCTGTTTCACCAGGCGGTCGGGGTGGAGGACAAGCAGGACCGCGTTTAGGGCATGCTCGCGTGCACGATTCTTTGCAAGCCATGCAAGCTCGCTGTCGTCTTTGGCCTCATCTTCATGAACGAAGACCTCGATGATGTGCTTGTTTGTCATGAGCTGCGCCCTGATAAGGCCCTGCGAGGCTTCATGGGCGCAGAGCCTGTCCTTCTCCTTTCCGCCAGGCATGCCAAGTGCGATTACGATGTCGCATCCCCGCTCTTCGAGAAGAATCTTGGATGCAACCGGGAGGTCTTTTACCCCCGGAACGGTATAGCGCTCGATGGCAACGCTTGCATGCCTGCGAAGTTCGTCTATTGCCTCAGCGCCCATATCCACCCTTGCAAAGGTGGTGTCCGCAACCCCGACTTTCATACCAGAAATTCACTCCTCAGATATTAAGCACTTTTTCAGCCGCTTCGACACCGCTTCCTGCAGGTTCATAGCCGAGCTGCCTGAATGCCTTCTCTGCAGCGCCGAGTACTGCGAGAACCTCAGGCGCTCCTGTGGCACCCATGGTGCCTATACGGAATATTTTGTCCTTCAGGTGGTCCTGACCGCCCGAACACTCGATTCCCGCCTTTTTAATAAGCCCCCTGAAATCGCCGTCCTTTATTCCTTCGGGATAGCAGATTGCGGTCGCCGTGTTCGAGTAGGAATGCAGTGCGTCGGTTACAGGGAAGAGCTCAAGACCCCATGAAGAGGCTGCTGCCCTTACAGCATCGGCGAGATTTTTGTGGCGTGCAATTCTGTTTGAAAGCCCTTCCTCCTCTACTATCCTGCATGCCTCGCGCATCGCGAAGAACAGGGGCACTGCCGGAGTGTACGGGGTCTGGTCCTTTTCTGCACTTTTTTTGTATTTTTTAAGGTCCAGGTAATACGGTCGCCATTCGGCAAGATTCTCCCATGCCTTCTCCGATGCTGATACTGCCGAGAGGCCTGCAGGTGCCGCGAGACATTTCTGCGATCCGAGAACCACGACATCGGCACCCCACTTGTCTGCAAGAACCTCGTCGCCTGCAATCGATGTAATTCCATCCATAATGAAGAGGGCATCGTGCTTTCTGCAGAGCTTTCCTACTGCTTCTGCAGGATTCTTTATCGCGGCCGATGTCTCGTTGTGAACAAGGGTTACAGCCTCCGCACCCTCTTCGAGTTCTGCTTCAAGCCTCTCAAGCGGCAGCGGTGTTCCCCATTCCGAGGATAATTCGACTGCCTCGCTCCCGTACATCTTACCGATCTGGTAGAGCCTCTCGCCGAATTTTCCGTTGACGAGGCAGGCTATCTTCTTCTTTGCACAGAAGTTGGCAACCGATGCTTCCATTGCAGCCGTTCCGGAGCCTGAAATTACCAGGCAGTCGTTTTCGGTGCCGAACATCGGTTTGAGCATCCGGTTGATATCCTTTAGGCATTCCCCGAATTCAGGGCCCCTGTGATTTATTGCCTGACGGGCCATCGCCATCCGTACGCGCTGTGGCATAGGAACGGGTCCCGGCATCATCAGAAGTGTTTCATCCTGCATAGAAATCAGTACCCATATTTAAAACGCCAAAGGCAATTTAGGTTGCGGGTTGCAACTGCCCCGGGCGGGAATGAAAGCGGCCGGTATGAATGAACGGATGAAAAAAGGGAATTGATTAACAGAGCACTCCGGGGAGTTCTTCTGCGATTATTGCAAGTATCTGTGCAAGCATTTTAAGAAACAATAGCCAGTCAAACATCGTATTTTCCTCTCTGTCCCGCTATCGGGACAACTAAAAATCTGAACAACACTTAAAAAAGATTTTTAATTGTCGAGCTTCCTGAATTATTATTGCCATATAAGTAATGGAGGGAAATAAAAAGCAACAGTTGAAGAAAATATCTGATTGTTATTTCCCGGCTTTCTTCTTTACCTGCTGCCGTGATCAAATTCAGCGAGGGCGATAACAGGGGAAGCATCCAGATTTTCATGGAAATAGGGGTATATCCTAAGCCTGAAGGGCTCTTCACCCTCCGTTATCTCCGAAAGGTCTGCGTCCTCCAGCAGCAGCACAGGCTTCTCCCCGCAGAGGAATCTCCTGTGCGACTCTTTTCCTTCTTCACGGTGATTTGGAGACGAGATCGAGATCGTGTCAAGACCAAAGAGTTTCAGTTGTGGGAAGGCATTTTTCAGGTATTCGGGGAGTGAGGGGTGTATCCACGGGTGGTCATGTTCGTATTGATCGTTTCTTCCCCTGAACGCGCCTGCTCCTGTTCTGATTAAAATTCCCTCCGCATCACGATATTTTTCTTTTAACCCTGCAAGGTCCTCCGGTAAAAGCGGGGCATCTCCTTTCTTTTCAACATTGATGCAATATGCAGGATAGAGGAGGTATTCAGGGCCGATATATTGTGAGAGTGATGCTCCGCCATCACAGAAATGCAGGGGAAGATCGATGTGCGTCCCGGTATGGACGTTGAACGATGCATTTGAACTGTTTGCAGAATCTCCTTTCTTTATCGATTTAAACCCGGAAAATTCAGGTTCGGGTGTCCCCGGGTATAGCGGAGTCTTAGTATTCAGCGGGTGCGAGAGGAGGATTATTTTCAAGCGATCATCACCTTTTCGAGATAATACCTGAGGTCATTGAGGTCATGTATGATATATTCCACATCGGGCAGATTCGAAAGCATATCCGGAACATCCTTATATACGCGCCCGATAAATCTCACGCCAGAGGTTTTTGCGGCTTCCCAGTCATTTTTTGCGTCGCCAACATATAAAGCTCTTGCCGGGTTTACTCCTTCTTTTTCAAGTATGCGAAGGATGTGTTCCTT
>CAZPHR010000004.1:2434-15624 GCA_964586475.1 uncultured Methanomicrobiaceae archaeon | reverse complement strand
ATGCCTGAAATCCGGATGTGCAAGATCAATGATGTTTACCTTTCCGATAAGCTCCTCACGGCTGTACCCTATCATCTCGGCAAATTTCGGGTTGACATAACTTAGAATATGATCCTGGATCAGAAAAACACCTACAAGGGATCTCTCAATTGGATTTCTGAATATCTCATCGGTCTCGGTTCTTTTTATTGCAGATGATATAATGTCGCCTGCGATCATTATCGCCTCCGTCTCAGTTGCCGACCATATTCTCTTCCTGCCCTCGACAAGGCACATAAAACCCCGGAAAGAGCCGTCAACCACAAGGGGAACGGCAAGAATGGTCTCAATTTTCAGTCTTTCAAAAATCCGGCGGTCATCTTCTGAAAGGGAGAGGAGATCCATAAATATGATTTTCTCTCCTTCCCGTGAGTAATGGCTTTTCCCGGGCCACTCATCAAAAAGGCTGAGCTTTGAGAATGATTCCATTTCAGGAATGAACCTGTATTTCTCGTTTACCCATTTATATATTTTATCAGGAGTGAAAGAGCCTTCAAGTACTCTTTTTGTTTCAAAAAGGGATACTGAAGCCACACCTGAGGCTTTCCCAAGTCTCTCAAGGCTCTCATAAATGTTATCCTCCCATTTATCAGCCCGGAGGAAATTCTCGGCAATAATACTGACTGCATCAAGAATGGCATCCCTTGATCTAATCTCATCCTCGTGTTTCTTCCGGACTGTAACATCGCGGTCAATTACAAAAAAAGCCTCTGATTCTTTCCATTTGCCCATAACAGCCTTCATTTCCACAGGGATGAGGTCCCCGCCGGACTTAACAAGATCAAAGGACAATGAATCCTTCCTGCCTGAAATGAGAACTTCAATCTTATTACTGAAAGAATCATAACTCCGGTGCCCGTGGATCTCCGAAATGTTCATCATTTCCAGCTCCCGGTGGGTATATCCGAGTTTTCTGGATACTATGGAATTGGTATGGAGAATTTTTCCCTCCATATCAGATACGAAAATGAAATCATCAAGTGATTCAAAGAGTGATTCCAGATTTGTCTTGATGCTCAGGATCTCGTTCTCCGCACGTATCCTCTTTAGAGCACTGCCGAAGATGTGTGCAATGGACTCAAAAGAATTCCTTGAAGACTCTGAAAACTTATTCCCTTTTTCACAAACTGCAAATATGCACCCGACAGGTTTGTTTGTCAGGTAAACCGGAACAACCAGAACACTTCTTTCAGGGCACGATTCTTCTTCATCTTCAAAGAAGACGCCAATTTCTCCGGTACTGGTCTCTTCAGCCTTCCCCAAAGCGATTATCTGCCCCATTCTGCTGTCAGGGTTGATAACGGAAAAGTCTTCTTCATATTTTTTTGGAAGGTTACGCGAGGAAAAAAGCCGAAATACATTTTTCTTGTCATCCAAAAGGTATATACCCACTCCTGAAGTATTTGAAATATTTATCGCAGCATATGATGTAAATGACGATGAAGCTTCGATATTTGAGCCTCTTAAAAGAGCATGACTCAGGGCGCTGACAATCTGGCTGTTATCTTCAGCCCTCTTGCGGCTGGTAATGTCAGTCACAATCAGCATGATATATTTTCCAAAGAGCTTTTCAGCTAAAATTAAAAGCTCATTCTTTTCCCCATCCGGAAATTCATATTCAAGCTCAATCCCCGCAGTATTATCAACACCTTCTCCATCTCTTTTGAAAATTTTCTGGATTGTGTCCCTGATCTGGTCAAGGAGAAGATCCGGGTCATATCTAAAAGAAGGACTTTTTTCAACGACTACACCTTTTTCGAAGTCGTATATGCAGATCCCCCGTGTCGTATTCTCTAAAAGGCTATGATACTTCTTTTCATTGTACCGGATATCACTGATAATGGCCGAGAGGATGATACTGATACTAATAAATACATAGAACTGGGCCATAGCCGGTATGAGCCCGGAAAATTCAGGTGTGATTAAAAGGGCATAAAAAACAAGGAACAGCATCCCGATAAAAACATTGAGTATTGTGCTCTTTTCAGGGAGCAAAAGGGCAACCAATACAATTATTATAAAGAGAATCTGCGATATTACAACAAAAGGCTCATCTGAGAGCATAAAAATGACTATCTCGGATAAAAAAAATGTAACGAGAACAATCAGTGAAAGCCCAAACAGTTGCCTTTTCCACAGAAATATACCAAAGTCCACGATACTCAGTTACAAATTTAGATCCATTTATAGTTTTCCAGTTGGTCCATATCTCCCCCAAATAATTAGAAAAACGAACAGGAATTGCTTTAATCAGAAATCCACAGCCATTCATTACCGGGAGATCAGAATTCAAGGGGGACTTCTATTATCCATTCAGTCCCTTTTCCACTGCCAAGTGAAACCCTCCCCTCAAGCTGGGAGGTCACGATATTCCTTACAAGGCTTAGTCCCAGAGTACGTGCCTGATCCAGACTGAAATCCCCGGGAATACCTCTACCCTTGTCTTTGACCCGTATTTCAAGACAGTTCTTCCTCCTGGCAAGATCGATCGTTATTATGCCGTTCTTTCCTTCGGGATATGCATATTTTATGGCATTGATCAACAGTTCATTGATAACAAGACTGATCGGAGTTGCAAGGTTAAGGTCCAGTTCAACATCATCCCCTTCAATCTCAAGACAAAGCCTCTGATCAGGATCGTAATTTCCAAGAATCTCAGCCCCGATCTTTTTAAAATTCTCCTTTGCAGAAATGCTGGATATCGAATCCGACCTGTAAAGACCTTCATGTACAGCGGCAATAGAGAATATTCTCGACCTTGCCATCAGCAGGCCCTCCCTTACCTCTTTATGATCTATATTCCTGATCTGCATCATCAGAAGAGAATTAATGAGGGCAAGATTGTTCTTTACACGATGGTGAACCTCCTCAAGGAGCAGGGTCTTTTCATGAAGGGACCTTTCCAGCGCCTCTTTTGCACGGGTTTCATCCTCGATATCGATAAGGAAATTGAGAGTTGCAGGCCTTCCTCCCCATTTAATGAGAGTGGTTGTCAGATCATGCACTCTCTGTTCCCCGTCCTGGGAAAAACACTCAATCTTGTAGTTTATAGGGAGACCCTGCTCCCCGGAGAGTCTCCTCCTGTGGAAATCAGATACTTTTCCAAGGTCATTCGGGCATATGAACATGTCAAAACTGCTGCCTTCCAGATCTCCCGGGGCAATACCAAGGAAATCAAAGAGACACTGGTTTGCATAGACAATTCTTCCGTCCTGTGCAATGAGGATCTTGACCTTTATATTCTCCACAAGCTGCCTGTATCTCTCCTCGCTTTCCATGAGGGTTTTTTCGGCCACCTTTTTATCTGAGATATCATAGGCAAGTCCGGCAGTGCCGGTAATTCTCCCCTCCTTATCCCTGAAAGGCTGGACGTAGATGTATAAATCCCTGCCCCGGTAGCTGCATTCAAGATCAAATGAATGGCCTTCAAGAGCACTCGAATAGTAAATTACAGCATCTTCGGGGGATATCTGAATACTCTTGGAGATCTCTTCTATTATATTCCGTATATCAAATCCCCTGATACTCTCAGGTGTAAAACCAATATCCTTCAGGGGATCGCCGACAGCATAACTTAACTTCAGGTCAGCATCGGTTGTCCAGACGATTACCGGCATCTGGTTTACGAGAAGTGAAGACAGCTCCTCGCTTCTCCTCAGCGATTCTTCAGCACGGACCCTGTCGGTGATGTCAAGGACTATTCCGCCTATTGACCTCCCTTCATCTTCAGACTCTACAGGGAATTTCAGTACATTGTAGATACGCTCCCGCCCGTCTGCGAGACTTACTTTGTCAATCCGGTTCTGAAAACCTTCATTAAGAGCCTTCAGATCAGATTCGGCGATTACTTCCGGATCCATGTTCCTGAAGATATCGGCCTCTTTTTTGCCCAGCCAGTCCTCTGTATATATATCATCATTGAGAGAGTTGTTGGAGTTTACATACCTGATGAATCCGTCTGAGGATTTTATGAACGCGTGGCCGGGAAGTGCATTCATGAAGGTCTTGAAGCGTTCGTTCAGCTCCCTGAGATGGTCTTCGATGTCCTTTCTTTTGGTCTCGTCCCTTGCACAGCCGACAATCCCGATAAGGTTTCCCTCATCATCGTAGAACGGGGCCCTGTAAACATCCAGGTACTTCTTTTTACCACGGATATAGAACCCGGATTCAATATTTACTGGCAGGCCGGTTGTTAGTACCTGCGAATCCACATCCCTCTCATCCATATCGACAGTAAACCAGAACGGATCGTCAGGCCGGCCGGAGCGTTCCCTTTCAGAAAAATATTCTATATTCTTTCCAACCGGCTCATCCGTATCATCTGCATTCAGGATCTGTTCAGCAAATGTCCTGTTGACAAAATCGTATTTTCGATCCTTTCCCTTAACCCAGATGGCATCAGGAACATTGTCGCACATGAGCCTCATCATCTTATAGAGACTCCGGTACTCCTCTTCCCTCTTTACAAGGGCGTCCTTCATTCTCTTCTGGTTTAATGCAGAGCCGATAATGCTTGCAGCCGTCATAAGGGCCTCATTCTCAATCTCGGAGCATGAGCCGCTTCCCCTGCTCATTCCCATTGACATAAAGCCCCACCAGAAATGTCCACAGAACAGGGGTATATTTACAATCTGCCCCTCATTCCCGGATAGAGTGAAACCCCTTCCACCGTGGAATTTTTTATTATTGAACTGTATAATCTTACCCGAAAACAGCGCCTTTTCGAGATCAGAAAAAGTATCATCATAGATGAAGTCTTCCCGGGGAGCCGTCCGGTCTCCGGAATAATCTTCAGCGAACCATGCATAACCGGGCTTTGCACCAATTATCTTCCCGGAACTGCTGTAATTTTTATACAGACAGATAAACTGTGATTCGATCGCCTTTCCAAGGAGCTCGATTGTTTTTTTCAGACTCTCCTCAAAGGGCTCTTTCGAGAGGAAAAGTGTTGCAGCACTGTTTACTGCCTTCAGGATACTGTCCTTTTTAAGGAGCTCCCTTTCATATTTGAAGGTCCTGTACTTATTGACGGCAAGCTCAATACTACTCTGAATTTCTACAAGATCAAACGGCTTTTTGATAAAACCGTATGACCACGGCTCAACAAGCCTTTCGGTATCTGCCGTATTTCCATATGCACTGACAAAGATTACCGGAACATCAAGAAGTGAGTTTATCTCCCTTGCAGCATCGATACCATCCGATTTGCTCTTTCCAAGGGAGATATCCATTATTATAATATCGGGGGCTGTCTCATGCGCCGCTTTCACTGCCTCTTCATAACTCCTGGCAGTGCCGCAGATTTCATATTTAAGGACCTTAAGGATTCTCCTGTAACTTCTGAGCATTCCTTCTTCGTCATCCACTACAAGAACCCTGATGGTCATTCATTCACTCCTGTAAAAACATAATCAATGATCTGCAAAGAATCATCCTGATAATATATGATCATTACAGATCGAAAAAATTACTTTTTTTATTAATTCCGGGCAGGTATTATTTTATTACCAGGGTTGACACCCGGCTGTGGTCTGATACATACCTGGATACACTTCCAAGAATAAGCCTGCTGCCAAGACCCTTGCCGGTTGAGCCGATAACTATCAGATCAGAATCGATCTTTGAGGCTAGATCAAGTATTGCATGCCGGGGGTCTCCTCCCTCCACGTGCAGGGTGAAGACCGCCCCCTTCTCACTGCAGATGCGGTCTATCATCTTCACGGTCTCGTCCCTGTTCTTCTCGAGAAATCTTCTGCTGATCTCATGGGGGGAGTCCACGCCGTCATAAGAAGTTTCGGCCTCAATTGCCTTAAAAGCGTTAATATTCATTATATGGACCACATGCAGTTCGGTATTTTCCCCCATACAGTCGTCGATTGCTGTTAACAGAGCCTTTTCTGACTGTAAGGAACCGTCGCATGCAACAAGAATCCTTGAAAACATAACCATTCTCTTCTTTTTTGGCTATTTATTATTTTTTAATTACTGGGCCTGATATGCAGCTTCACAAAAGATTATAATATCTGAAAATCCCTGTTAAAATATCGACAGTCTTCACCAGGAGTTTTTAGGAATGTGGGTACTGGTACGTAAACCTGATGGCACAGAACAGGAGATCGATATCTCCGAAGAGACATATCTTGAGATCGGAGATATTCTTGAAGACGGATCTGTGGTTTTGGAGATAAGGGATCCCGATGAGGATGACGACCTTATGGAACTTGGATTTTTTTCTGATGAACGGGATGAGGATCTGCTTTGAAAAATTAACAATCCGTCGGATAAAAAAAGGACAGAGGCAGTGGGGACTCTGACCCGGGGATTTGTAGAGCAGTATAAATTAATCCGGGTCGAATATTTTTCAGGAGTCTCGGGATATGAATAATGAAAATATCATAGAGGTGCGCGGGCTTTCCCATTAATACGACGATCTTCGGGCCGTCGACAATATAAGTTTCAGGGTAAAAAAAGGCGAGATTTTCTCATTCCTGGGTCCCAATGGAGCAGGAAAGAGCACTGCCATCAATATACTTATCACTCTTCTGCCGCTTCAGAAGGGAGAGGTCTCCATTGCCGGTTATAATCTGAGGAGAAGCCCAAAATATGTCAGGGATTCCATAGGCATCGTATTTCAGGAGATAACCCTTGACCGCGATATGACTGTAAAGGAGACCCTTGAATTTCACGGGAATCTCTACTCCATGGGACGTAACGAGATCGAGTCGAGGATCGAAGAACTGCTTGGACTCGTTGAGCTGTCGGACAAGAAGGACATCCTCACGAAGAATCTATCCGGAGGTATGAAGAGACGCCTGGAGATTGCCAGGGGGCTCATGACAAGGCCGAAGGTTCTTTTTTTAGATGAACCAACCATCGGTCTCGACCCGCAGACGCGGAGAAAGACATGGGATTATCTCAGGATGGTCAATGACGAGGGAACTACAATCTTCCTGACAACGCATTACATGGACGAGGCCGACATACTCTCCGACTGGATCTCGATAATTGATCACGGCAGGATTATCGCATCAGGGACTCCTGAAGATCTAAAAAACAGTCTTGGAGAGGATATCATATGCCTTGAGACTCCTGACCGGGAAGTGGCCAGGACGGCGATTCTCGATTATAATGGCATAAAATCAATAACAGAATCCGGGGAGGGACTCGTAATAATGACAGACCGTGACGGGGCGCATATACTCCCGGAGATTATCTCCGGACTGAACAGGGATGAGATCGCAATCTCATCGGTAAACCTGAAAAAACCGTCCATGGATGATGTTTTCATGCATTATACAGGAAAGGAGCTGAGGGACTGAGGTGAAAATAATGAAAATGGGATTTTTAAATGTTTACAAAAGGGATATGACACGATTCTTCAGGTTCAAGCATCAGCTCTTCTCATCTCTTCTCCAGCCTGCATTATGGCTGGGATTCTTCGGAATGGCAATGGCCGGAAACTTCGACAGGATACTCGGCAGCACGGGAACAGCCGTACCGGCTGGCGTCATGAGCGTAGATTACCTGACATTTATGTGTGCAGGAGTCATAGCAGCGACCATCCTGTTTACAAACATATATGGAGGATTTATACTGCTCTTTGACAAGAACTGGGGAATATTAAGGGAGATTATCGCAAGCCCCATGCCAAGGAGAGACCTCATCACCGGAATCGCGATGTCAGGAATCACGAAATCCTGGATACAGTCACTGATAGTGATCCTCTTCGGGCTTCTTCTCGGGGTTTCTTTCTTCTCGGGAAAGGGGCCCCTTGAGATACTGGTCTCATTTGCAGGGATCTTTATATTCATTGCTCTCTTTGCAATGGCGTTCATCTGCATATCGGCGTTTATTGCACTGAAGATGGACTCCCCGGAGGGTTTTCAGGGTATATCCACACTCCTGACGATGCCCCTCTTCTTTGTATCAAACGCACTCTACCCGGCGACAGGCCTCCCGCCTGTACTCCAGCAGGTTGCGATGATCAACCCGCTGACACACCTGACGGCCGGGATCAGGTATTTTGCCATAGGTGATAATTTCTCGGCGATTGGAATGCAGTTTGTATACACTCCGGGTGAGATTCTCATCTCGCTTCTCTACCTTGCCTTTTTCGCCGGAATTATGTTCCTTATTGCGTGGAGGACCGTGGATAAAGTTGTCATAACATAGCCGGGAAGCAGGAAAGATAAGGATTCAAAACAAAGTTTACCGGGAGAAGAAGAAAATGAAGAAAGTTATACTACTCAACGGAAGCCCCCGGGCGGGCGGGAATACAGAGATCCTCTGCAGGACCTGTGCAGATGCCATTGAGAAGAACGGATGCGAGGCAGAGATAATCTCATTTCGGGGAAAGTCATTCAGGTCATGCAACGCCTGCAACAAGTGCAAAGAAAATCCGGGCGAATGCGCAATAAAGGACGACGGCCTTAATGAGATTATTAATAAGATAAAGAAAGCCGACGGGCTTATAGTCGCATCTCCGGTATATTTCGGAACCGCAAGGGGAGATATGATGTCGGCGATACAGAGAATTGCAATGGTTTCATATGGCGGTGATCGGTTCTTATCAGGCATGGTAGGAGGTCCGATCGCAGTCGGAAGACGCGGAGGCCATACAGCAACAATACAGGAGCTCCTGATGTTCTATTTCATTAACGACATGATAGTCGCCGGCTCGGACTACTGGAATATAGCATTCGGAAAACTTCCCGGAGAGGTCGAAGAAGACTCTGAAGGTCTTGCAGTCATTACAAAGTTCGGCGCAAACGTAGCGAATATTATCAACAAACTGAACTAAAGGGATGTATAAATCCATATACGGTTTATGGGCGAAATTGTTATAAGGAAGGCATTGCCACGTGAAATCCCCGTTTTCACGGATTGGGCAGGAAAAGAAGGCTGGAACCCCGGAATTCACGACAGCGAGTGCCACTATGCAGTAGATCCCGAAGGATGGTTTGTAGCGGTGCTGAATAACGAGATAATCGGGACTATAGTCCTGACAAATTATGACACCTCCTTTTCTTTTGGAGGATTCTTCATCATAAAGGAGGAATTCCGACACAGGGGAGACGGCTGGGAACTCTGGAACGCCACCAAAGACCATGCCGGAGACAGAAACCTCGGGATCGACGGCGTCTTTGAGATGCAGGAGCATTACTCAAAAAATTCGAATTTCAGGTTTGCATACAGGAACATCCGGTGGGAAGGGACAGCCTCCGGAAACCCCCAGGAGGATCTTATGGATATCAGGGATCTCACCTTTGCAGACCTCGTCGATTACGATTCGCTTTATTTTCCCGCCAGGAGAGAAAGTTTTCTTGAAAAATGGCTGAACATGCCTGACTCAACAGGACTTGCATACACAATGCCTGACGGCAGGATTGCAGGATACGGAGTTATCAGAAAATGCTTAAACGGCCACAAGATAGGGCCCCTTTTTGCTGAAAAACCCGATATCGCAGAGAAGATCCTTGAAGGGCTTATGTTTACGATCAGAGGTGAAACCTTCTATTTCGATACCCCGGAGATAAACCGCAAAGCTGTTGAAATGGCAAAAGAAAGGGATATGACCGAAGTATTCGGAACCGCAAGGATGTATACAAAAGAACTTCCTGAACTGCCGTTAGATAAGATATTCGGAGTTACGTCCTTTGAACTCGGGTGAGTCATAAACCGTATATGAGTTTATGCAGCAGGGTGGACAGGTTTACAAAAAAAATAGCGGGTTTTTGGAGGAGATAATCTCCTCTCATGCGGGGCATTCACTTTTTGCCGGATACTCTTATTCAATCAGCTTCGTCCCTTTCTGAAACAAATGAAATTACATCACCGGATTTGATGCATTGACTGTAATTGAGTGATGATGTGCTGTACCCGGTGCTGGGCCAGTACTCATCATGCTCGTACAGATCACTGTATTCCATCGGTTTGAAGACTTCGGACAGACCGTTAAAATGTATATGAATCATTTCTCCAAATCAAAGATTTATTAGAGCCATATAAATAGTTGGTGGTCATGGCAGAAGAAAAATCCGGGTTTTTTTGATTTTTAACAGCAATAATCAACCCTAATCCGGCATCAGAGAACATATACAGGACATTCTTCAAAAAACGACAGCCTTATATAAAAAATCGAACCTGGAACTTTACGAATGAAACGATTATATAACTAACAACAAATTAAACCCTTATTTGAGCCATTTTAAAATATAATCCTAAAATCAGAGGTTACAGGCGCGCGCAGGCATGGAATGGCACAGGGGAATCCGGCTCCTTTCCGGGCAGATTTCAAGGCAGAAAAATGGCGTGCCCGCAGCATGCGATTTTTCCAACAACTGGCCGGATTAAAACCTCAAAAATTCCTTTACTCTGCGTTATCTCCCCCAATCTCCTTCCCTGCCCCCGAATCAGGATCAGAGAGATTCTCAAAACCTCCTGCGGATTCGACATATTTCTTTATCCTCTCATACTCAAGCCATTTCATATCGATATTATACAGCCGTTCTGAGAGTTCGGCGAGTAATGCCGTTATCTGCATGGATTCAAAGGACGGACTGATCTTTAATGCATGCTTTTTTATCATATTCAGCGGCTCCTTCAGCCCTGCACAGAGATCCCCAATCTCTTCCACATTTCGGGTGTATGCACGAAGACTGACCGCCATCTTTTCATACCACTGCTCAAATTCGATAAACATCGTGATATCCGACATTATTATTGCCGCGTATGCAATCCTTCCGTTCTCATACAGAGGTATTGTCTCTATTTTGTATGTCCTAAGGTCATTGTCGGTTTTCCATGATCTCTCGCGTGCGTATACCAGTCCGGACTGAAAAGCCTCACTAAAGTCATACTCTCCCCCGAATACTGAATGCGGAAGAAAAGAGAATGCAGGAGCGTCATTTTTATTCAGGCTGATCCCTGCCTTTTCACACAATTTACCAAAGGCACTGTTGAAGAGAACTAAACGGATATCGGAATCGATCATGAATACCGGATTTTCCACTGCATCAAGAATAATCCTGTAATGCCCTGCCTCATCCCCTTCGGCCTTTACCGAAACACTACCGGAAGGTATGAAGACAAAGAAAAACTCGGCAGGATTCCAGCGGCCCGGCCTGACATATCCGACATTCATTGAGATCTCTTTCTTTTCGCCTGATTTCGTGACAATCGTGAGACCATCAACCCAGGAGAGAAGAGCTCTCTTCTCAAAAACATCCTTCCTCAGCGAATCCATTGCAGACTGAAGCTTCTCCCTGTCAAGACAGAAAATATCAAAGAAACTGCTCCCGATAACCTCGTCCCTGGCCCTTCCGCCGAAGGCCGCTGCAGCAGGGTTTATCCTTGTCACAATACCTTTCTCGTCGGTGGCGACAACCGGATCGGATACGAAGTTTAAGGTGGAATCCACCGCCTCCTTCGGCCCCGTATCCACCTTCTTCATTCCCTGTCATTGAAGGGCCTTATGAGGTAACCAACTGCATTCGTCTTCCGCGCTCTCCCCAGTGTCGCCTCGTCGGAATGGGCTGTGAGGTATATTACAGGAATGTCATAACTGGAATAAATCCGGTCTGCAGCCTCTATTCCGTCCATATCCCCCTTGAGGATAATATCCATTAAGACAAGATCCGGTTTCAGGTCCCGGGCCATCTCAATCGCCTCCGCTCCGCTGGCCGCCTCACCCACCACATCATACCCGAGGCTCTTCAGGGTCTCTGATATTTCAAGTGCAACAAGAGCCGAATCTTCGACAATCAGTATTTTTTTATTCATATTCCACACGGATCTTCGAATGGTTTTTCATTACCTGCCGGAGAATGCAATAACTATTCTTTCGACGGAAATGTTATGATAATTTTCGTTCCGGCATCCGATACAAATTCAAGCGTACCGTTGAGCTGGCGGACAAGGGCCCTGACAATTCTCAGGCCCAGGGTCTTTGTATTTTCAATTCTGACTCCCGGCGGAAGACCTGCACCATCATCAGAGTATACGTATCTGTACCGGCCTCCCTGCTCCTTTTCAACCGAGATCCTGATCATTCCCTTCTTTTCACCGGGAAATCCGTACTTCAGGGAGTTGGAGATCAGCTCATTGGTTATCAGTGCCAGCGGAACTACTGCATCTATATCAAATTCGATATCCTCACTGCAACTGACTTCAAAGGCGACATTCTGCCCTGAGGACATATACTCGATGAGAAGATCCCTTGCAAGCTTCTCCAGGTAAGCCCCGATTCCAATTGCCGAAAGGCTCTCTGAACGGTATATGTTTTCGTGAACAAGGGCCATAGTATAGACCCTGTTCTGGCATTCTTTCAGCGACCACTGGGCGTCCTCATCAATTGTCCTGTTTCTCTGGAGCTTTAAGATGCTGACGACCTCCTGGAGATTATTTTTAACGCGGTGGTGTATCTCCTTCAGGAGCGTTTCCTTCTCCTCTAGCGATTTTTTAATCTTCTCTTCGGCAGTTACGCTCTCTGTGATGTCCACCAGGACCATAATACTCGATTCCGGGATGTTAGCGTCCCCGTACAGGAAACTGGTATAGACACTGCAGATGTGTGTTCTTCCGGATTCATCGACCACCCGTATAACAAACGCTTCCTGTTCTTTTCCGGGGGGGGCGGGGTTCATCAGCCTCTCGCCGATCTCGATGAGACAGTCTTCAGGTATTATCGGAAGCTGCTGAACCTTCTTCCCCTCCACAAAATCCCTGTCATAACCAAAGACAGAGAAGAACCTTGAATTCACATCGACTATTGCCCCATCCGGCCTGAGCACAACGACAGGTGCAGGAGAGGTTTCAAAGAGGAGCCTGTAGATTTTTTCACTTCTGTGAAGTGCTGTAGAAAGAAGGGCCACTATCAGCGCAACCCCCAAAAGGACCGTAATATTTTCAATAATCCTCAGTTCAAAAAATTTCTGGGGCGAATATTCCCAGACCAGAACTGAAAAAACTGCGAGTATTATAAATGAGACAAACAGCCCCTGTCTCCTGAAGAAGAATGTGGCGATTACGATCGGTATCATGAACAGGCTTATTGCAGGATACGGGGAGTCCATGTTCAGGGTGAAGATATTGACCCCGGCTGCAAGTACAGTGAATATCGCTACAATCACAATCCAGTGCCTGTACTGGAG
>CAZPHR010000004.1:0-2424 GCA_964586475.1 uncultured Methanomicrobiaceae archaeon | reverse complement strand
TATTCTTCAAATTTTACATTCTTCAGCATAATATCCGGATAAGTTCAAATCAGCCTGTACGCAGATAATACTGCCGTAAAATAGAATATTATAAAAGAAGCGAACCAAGCTCTTTCAGCACTTCCTCTTTCGTTCTGACAACTACAGACGACTCCTCCAGCATCAGGTTGACAAGCTCATGGCAGCCCACACACCTGAAATCAGTCCGGAGGGAGATCACCGTCTTTCCCTTTGCAAAACCATAGCCCATCTCCCAGGAGGTTCCCGAATCGGCATCGGCACCGTCAATAACCGATACGATAATGTCACATTCCTCAAGTGCGGCGAGATGAATCTCGAATATCCGGGCATGTTCCTCCCTGTAGCGTGTATGCGATGTATCGCCAATCTCCTGGGGAAGATAGACATCAAAAAGGTTTTCCTCGAGGTAATTATGAAGCTTTAG
Source organism: uncultured Methanomicrobiaceae archaeon (assembly GCA_964586475.1). GTDB lineage: Archaea > Halobacteriota > Methanomicrobia > Methanomicrobiales > Methanomicrobiaceae > Methanolacinia. The sequence goes on along the minus strand of CAZPHR010000004.1, from coordinate 1,979 downwards.
GTTAAAATCGGTCTCGGCCTCGGTAAAGAGCGGCCCGGCAAGGTAAATCCTGTACCGGCAGAAGTCAGTCACATCGACCGCCTTAATCTCCGGGAACCTCGATAAAAATGCACCCCTGCCCGGAATCTTCTCTTCGGTCGCATATGTCATATTAACACCGCAGGAAGGAGAGGAATCAACCCCGATGATGCACAGCGGCTCACCCTTCTCTTCGATAATGCCTCTTACCTGCAGTTCAAGATTATCCAGGAGTTTGGAAAATTCGTCATTATCAAGGCTTTCAGAGAAATTTGTCGGCTCCCTGCCCATTCCAAGGAAGATCGTCTCCGGACACGGCATCCGGACGATCTCGATACCAAACCTCCTGCAGCGTTCTATGCACCTGTTGAAACAAAAAATATCCTCGTCCCTTGTTATGCCCTTAGCCCTTAGTTCAGGGTTTGATATGCAGGGACATACCAGTACATACATTGATAGCATTTAGGTGACCAAAACAATATGATGATGCCGCTTTTTGCCTGGAGAGACAACTCCTGCGACCCCAGGGTCTGCTCGGTCAAAAAACTCGAGAGAGCCGGAATGATAAGGGTCGCGGCAAAGATCTCCAAAATCCCGGAGAGCACCCTCCTGCTTGACCCGAGATCTCCGCAGGCACTCTCACCTGCAGACAGGATTGCGCCCTCGCTGACGGTTCTTGACTGCACATGGGAAACACTTGAAAAGGTGGATGTGGCAGGAATAAAGAGAAAAAGAGCGCTCCCGTTTCTCATAGCGGCAAATCCCGGACACTTTGGAAGACCGTTCATGCTGAACTCGGTGGAGGCCCTCGCAGCGGCACTCTATATAATGGGCGAAAAACAGCAGGCACATGACATACTCTCAAAATTCGGCTGGGGTCTGCGCTTCATTGAGGCAAATGCAGAACCTCTTGAGGAGTACGCCGGAGCTTCTAATTCGGCAGAGATCGTCGAGATCCAGTCTCATTACTACTGATGCCGCCATCCCTCAGGGCCGCCTTCTCCTTATCAGATATAAAACTACAAAGAGGACGATGATTCCTGCTGCAATATAATTCCTGAGGTCATCCCATCCTGAGGAGCCGGAAACCTCACTTTCCTGTTCTGCAGAAGATGCTTTCCAGGGAGCCGATGAGTCCCAGTCGGAGTCAAAGACCTCCATGAAATAGCCGGCGGCACCATCATGTTCGATGATGAGGCCGGCCTCCCTGTTGTATGAAGGCGAGTTCTCGTTCCAGTTTATCGAGCTTACAAGGACGGACCTCCCGTCGACTATTACACCCTTGTTGTGGACCTTCTCAAGATACCCTGAATCAAGGCTGATGAGCCTTGCCCCGAGTGGCAGGGATTCTGAGGAGGCAACCGAATTTATGTACGCGGCCATCTCATCGTTGTCGTTTTCCCCTTCGATATTGTAGTAGTACGAATCGAGGATAATCCTGACCTCTGCTCCGCGTCGGGCGGCATCGATCGCCTCCTCAAGCCACGGATTTTCACCTGACGACCAGTTTTTGATATAGGCCTGTTCGATATCGACCGAATCCTTCGCGCCGGAGATCATCTCCCTGACGAGATCACTCGTATCCGGAGATATCACCGGTGTGACAACTGCACCCTCAAAATATTCAGGCGTAAACCCGCCGGTTTCTGCTTCGGCGATAATATAAGAGGTCTCTTTGGATCCGCCCGTCATTTCACTTGCCCAGCCGCCGGAGGTGTCCCAATCGAAGACGGTCTCAAAATACAATGAAAGGTCCGGGCTTTCGGCTACTGCTCCCCAGCCGCGGTTGCCCCCGGTTCCGGATGCGGGAAAACCGGTCTCACCGAAGTTTTCACTTGCAACCAGAACACGTGAGCTGTCGGATACGATGTACTTTGCATGGTCGAACCTGTAAGGGGCATGAAAGACCCCGTTCTCGGTCGCCATCGAGAGGACCGGGATTCCTGCAGAATTCAGGATTC
>CAZPHR010000003.1:0-16177 GCA_964586475.1 uncultured Methanomicrobiaceae archaeon | reverse complement strand
CTGGAGATATCCTGCAACAGGGAGAAGGACAGAGAGTAAGAGGATGAGGAAAAGGGATATTATCTCAGGGAAAGGGTATATGGAGAGATGATCCGCCATGTCTCTCTTCCTTCTGAAGTCACAGAAGAAGGTGCAACCGCATCGTTCAACAACGGGGTTCTCGAAGTCCACCTGAAGAAGGTCGCTTTGGGATCGGGCAAAAATATTGAAATAAAATAACATTTTTTCCGAATTATTCAAGTCTGTCAAGGACAATTCTTAATCACAATGGATAAAAAGAAGGTCCGGGATTATATGACCTATGATGTCGTGACCATCGATGTTAACGGCACGGCGAAGGATGTCATTGAGGCAATAAAACATACTCATCATGACGGTTTTCCGGTTGTAGATAATAAAAATGTTGTAGGCTATATTGCAGCCAGGGATCTGCTTTTCGTATATCCCACGTCTCCTGTTGAGAGAATAATGAGCAGACACCTGATCGTTGCAGATCCGGATATGAGCATAAATGATGCTGCAAGAGTTATCTTTAGATCCGGAATTCAGAAACTTCCTGTTGTTGATGAAAACGGGGATCTGATTGGGATCATTTCAAATGCCGATGTTATAAGGTCGCAGATCGAACACGTATCCCCGGAAAAGGTCTATAAATTTATTGACACACTGAAGATGCTGCATGATATCAGTCCTTCATTGAACAGGGAGGTTGTTTCTGTCGATCATCTCCTCCCGACACAGTCGAAAATATATGAAGATGAACTTGAAGGCAGGATCTATGAGATAAAGAAAGGTCTTGCCGAGCCCATTATTGTAGTCCGGAAACCGGGGAAACTGATCCTTGTAGATGGTCATCACAGGGCTGTTGCTGCCAAGAGAATGGGGATAAAAGAGCTCGATGCATATGTAATCGAGATAAGCGAGAATGTGGAGCTCGGTCTTGAAAAGACGGCAAGGGAGATGAATCTTAAGACTCTGGATGATATCAGGGTGCTTGACTATGCAAGGCATCCACTGATGGCTGTGACGCACAGGCTGGTAAGGCACGGCTAAAAAAGAGATTCAGGCTCATGAGCCTTTATATGAGGTTTCAAATTCATCGTTTAAGATATATTCCTTAACAATGCTGCCTTCTTCTGTTACAACCTCCGGCCAGATTCTTGTCCCGGAGTGAACCACTGTTCTGTCTTTAAGGGTGGCCCTGGGGCCTATTACAGTATTGTTTTCGACATTGCAACTCCTTCCTATTGTTGCATCATTGTCAATAATACTCCCGCTGACTGTGGTATCCGCCCCGATATCTACGTTATTGTATATCGATGATGAAAAAATCTTGGAATCACGATCTATTTTGCAGTTTTCTCCAAGGCTGGTATATGGACCAATAAGTACGCTTTCACCGATAATAGTTCCCGAACCAATTGAGACAGGTCCGATAATCCTTGTATTCTTCCCGATTTTTATTGAATCCCCAAGCTGAACAGGCCCTACAATATTTCCACCAGTTATCGAAACACTTCCGCTGATGTTTGTATATCGCATCTGGTTAAGTTTCCATTTTTCCGCTTCACGAAGAGATCTTGGACTTCCGACATCTGTCCAGTTTCCTCTTGCAAGCCAGCCCCCGATATTAATTTTGTTCTCCATCAGTTTTGGGAAAAGGTCCTTTGCGAAATCAAACTTCTGATCTTTTGGAATATAATCAAAGATTGAAGGATTGCATACATATATTCCTGTACTTGCAAGGTTTGAAAAGATCTCGCCTGGTGAGGGTTTTTCAAAAAATCTCATTATATGATAATTAACATCAATCTCTGCAATTCCGTATTCACAGGGGTCATCAATGCTTATCAGACCTATTGAAACCATACTGTCACCTTTGAGATGGTCACGGTAGAATGAGAGGAGGTCAAGATCTGTTATATGATCTCCGTCAACAACCAGAAATGGAGAATCATTGAGATATTTTTCAGCATTTTTTACACTGCCTGCTGTTCCGAGTTTTGTCTCTTCATGAACATAAGTGATATTTACACCCATCATAGAGCCATCTCCGAGGGCTCTTTGAATATCGTCTCCTTTATACCCGATTGTTATGATGACATCATTAAATCCAAGATTTGACAGATGAGTCACAAGATGCTGTATTGATGGGATATTAACAATCGGAATGCAGGGTTTTGGCCTTTCAAATGTCAGTGGGCGGAGTCTTGTTCCCTCACCGCCGCACATAATACAGACTTTCATGTTCTATGAAAGGTTTTATCGATTCTCATATATCTTGATATTGAATAGATTTCATGACTCCGGGGAATTATCAGTATTTATATTATAGATTTACAACCAATAACCGGATATGACAGAGTTTGTCTGTACATTCTGCGGGAGATGCTGTATGGGTATGGGCAGATATGTAAAAATCACCGGAATTATGGGTGAAGGAAGGTATGCTGCACGGCATGATCTTTCTAAAGAGTCATTCTTTGCGACTCTTGACAGGAATTTCAGGGGAAAATTCAATCCGCTCAACAGGAATACTCCTCCTGAATGGTGTCCTTTTTTGGCAAAGGCTGATGATGAGGGAAATTACCTGTGTACCATCCACGATTCGGCTCCTTCGTTCTGTAAAAATTTCAAATGTTGCACATGCAGGATATTCAAAAGTGATGGAAATCCTGTCGGGATGGTTAAAGGAAGATCGACTCTTGTTACGGATGATTTGGAACTGGAAAAATTGTGGGACGGTGCTGTAAATGCAACTTTAAATCTGGATTTAGAGGAACAAAAAGTAAAAATTGCTGAAATTCTGAAAGATTCAGGTTATAATGTGGATTATTATGAATGATAAAAAATCGCGTATCCTGGAGGTTGAAGGAAGGAAAGTCCGGTGCCTTCCGGAAAAGAGGGAACCTGTTGAAAAATGCATGTTCTGCGTACATTCTAAGAAGATTCTGGAGTCCGGAGTCTGGAAGGTGTCTCCTGCAAGAGCATATTGTGTTCTAAACAGAAGTGATGATAAGGTCGATATGGAGAAGGCCGATTCCATAGAATGTGATGATATAAAAGGAGAGGGTTACAGAAGTATCCTAAATGTTATCAGCTGAAAAGATTAAAAGAAACCTTTTTTTCTGGGTTTGTCTTTTTTATCCTTTGGCAGGATCTCACTGATATGTCTGTTGTTTGATTCAGAAATGATCTGAATATCATGTATCTGGTTTTTCATCTCCTGCATAGTTCTCTGGAGGTTTTCAAGATCCTTTCTGATTTTGTAATATTCTTCATATGATCTCTTATTTTCGATCTTTATCTCACCCCCGCCTTCAGTGAAATTAATCCCTGCTTCAACAAGTTCAAGTATTGCTGCTTCTCTTTTTATTCCACGAATTTTTGAATATTTGTCTATCCTCTCCATTATATCAGGATCAACTGAAAATGATTGTCTCATTACCAAATCTCTCACACCCTACAAATAATAATATGAATAGTGTATAGTAAATTTATTTATTAAAATAATCGAGAACGTCCCCAACATTAACATTTTCTTCAAAATGTTTATAAAGCTCTTCAAAGGCATTTTCAATCGAATTATCCGGGTTTTTTTCAGTACTGAATTCAAGGCCTTTTTGTTCATAAAGATAATTCATGAGTGCATGGATCATGTCATTATTACTGAAAAGTCCATGCATATATGTGCCAATAATAAGTCCGTCCTGTGATACTGCCCCGTCACCTTCGAATGCTTCAATGACATTATCTCCAAGATCTGTTTTTCCCATATGGATCTCATAACCGGATGCTTCGTCAATTTCTGATAAGACAGGGAATTTTCCTGAAGACTTTCTCCTGACTTTAATGGTGGTTTTTTCGTATGTTGAAAACTCGGTTTTCATGTCAAGGACGCCGAATCCCTTCTCATTACCCGAATCTCCTGATTCTATCCCCGAATCAGTAATCTCATTCCCAAGCATCTGGAAACCGCCGCAAATACCGAATATCGGGATCTTACGTTCAATTATTTCTCTTAATTTTTTCTCGAATCCCAGAGATTTTAACTGTTTAAGGTCCTCAATAGTGTTTTTTGTTCCCGGGATAATAAGACAGTCAATATGATCAAATGAATCTGAAGGGTCAATATAATGGATATTGGCATATCTCTCAAGTGGCTCAAAATCACTAAAATTAGAGATCCTCTCAAGTCTGACAACTCCGATCTTTACCGGTTTGTCTTTTGTATCACTATTTTTTTTATCCTGAATTGAAAGTGAATCCTCGCTTGGAAGATCAATTTTGGAATATGGGAGAATGCCAAGAACCTTTATCCCGGTTTTTTCCTCTATGATTGAGATCCCGTCATCAAAAAGTGAAGGGTCCCCCCTGAATTTATTGATAATAAACCCTTTTACATTCTTTTTGACATTTTCGGGTAAAAGCATATACGTACCGATCAATTGTGCAAAAATACCTCCTCTTTCAATATCTCCAACAATTATTATCGGGATGTTCAGTCTTTCTGCCAGGAGAATATTTGCAATATCCCTGTCATAGAGGTTTATTTCTGCAGCCCCGCCTGCACCTTCGACAACGATATTACCATATTTTTCTTCGAGCGAGTAGTATGATTTAAGGGCTATGTCGAGTAAGTAACCGGTTTCTTTATAATATTCACCGATTTTGATATCCTTATAAGGCCTTCCAAGAAGAACGACCTGAGATGTCCTGTCACCTTTTGGTTTGAGGAGAACCGGATTCATCTCTGCAGTCGGTTCAATTCCTGCTGCCATTGCCTGTATTGCCTGTGCAATTCCAATCTCTTCCCCTTCATTAGTTACATATGAATTCAGGCTCATATTCTGTGATTTGAAGGGTGCGCATGAATAACCATTATTGTAAAGACATCTGCATATTGCAGCGACAACAGTGCTTTTCCCTGCATGAGAAGAGCTTCCCAGAATCATCAGTGACATTTCTTTAAATTAATTTGTTGTATGGCTAAATAAATTGAATTAATCTAATATTATTTTGTTTAATTTTGAAAACCTTTTGCGCGTACTGGTCATATTCATCTAAAGATCAGTATTTTTTATTAATTTTATTAGTATGAGGCATGTTCTGAAGTGAAAATAGATGAAATCCATGCTAACAAATAAATAATCAGATTTGAAAGGTACATTATAATGACTGGTGGTATATGTCCAAAATGTGGACTGCCAAAAGAACTGTGTATTTGTGAGGAAGTCGCAAAGGAACAACAGCAGATTAGCGTTAAGATCAATAAAAGGCGTTATGGTAAAGAAGTTACGATAATTGAAGGTCTTGACCCTTATGATATCGATTTGGATGAACTACAGAAACACCTGAAAGGAAAGCTTGCCTGCGGTGGTACAGTGAAAGGAAATTCCATTGAATTACAGGGCAATCATCGTGAACGTGTTAAAAAACTCCTGATGGACAGGGGATACAAACTTGAAAATATAAATTAATTTTTTTATTTTTTTCAGATGAAGAATCTGAATGAAAGCCAGGCAACCAGCAACATTATCAGTGAGTATTTAAGTCCGGATATTGCTCTGCCTTCACCCATCTGTCCTGCAACAAGTCCTGAGAAGAACGCCTGAATCATTGCAGCATGGGAGAATAATCTTCTGTAGAAATCCATGTCTATTGAACCACCGAATGAGAGGTTCGAGGTATCGGAGCCTGAAGATGCTACTGCAGCTCCTGCTTCAGCCATGGTGTCAAGGAAAGTACTTGTCATAATGGCTATTACAAAAAGAAAGACAAGGAATGAAATTAGAACAATAACTACATAGATCATCATATTGTTCTTTCTCTCTGTTGCAAGGTTCACGAATTCATATGAATCGTTTGCGGCAGCTCTTAAGACTTCGCTGACATCACCGCCGGCCTGACTTGCTTTTGCAATAAGATCCACACTTCTCCTTGCCAGGGGAGTACCCAGGTTCTCTCCAAATCTGTATATTGCATTAACAAAAGGAATATTCCATGACACCTCATTGTCAAGTTTTTTGATGTATGTGGTAAGGGTCCCATAATCTCCGTCTGATACAGTATGTATGGCATTTGGAAGAGTCATTCCGCTCTCATTCATTCCTGCAACATCCCTGAAAAAATTCGGGAGTGCAACTTCGATATTCCTGATTCTCATACCCTCTTTGGTGTCAAGGATCGCCAGAGGAATTAACATGATCAAAAGAGTAATTACGAAAATATCATCAATTAAGGTTGAATTTATTATCGAAATCAGTCCGTAGTTTGTAACTACCGAGATAAAGCCCATCACAAAGAACAGTAATGCTATTGGTGCTGAGACTATCAGAATATTTTCAGGTTTCTCTGTAAGTACCTTTACCGGACTTTCAAGGATCCTGTTAAATCCTTCTCTTCTTTTCCTCTTTGATTCAAGTTTTTCAAATATTTCTGTCTGTTCCTTCTCCCCTTCCGGAAGAGGGATATCTTCTTTGTTATCCTTTTTCCTGTTAAATAATCCCATATCACATCTCCGGAGTCATTGCATCGATCAAAATTACAAACATTATACTCCCCATCGGGATTATGCCGTATATTACTGCATAGAGAAACATGGGGCTGGAATTACTACTTATGGTGGACATTATCGACTGCAGAATTATCAGGAACAATGTTCCGGCAACAAGTGCGGTAACATATGATTCAGATATCAGCCCGAGTGTTTCGAGAAACGCTTTTTGTTCCTGTCTGTTCTCTCTCATATACTGCTCTGATTTATTCCTGAAATATTCTGTAAGATTACTTCCGCTCGAGATGCTTGCTATAGCTCCCTGGAGAAAGTCACGCATCCTGTTACTTGGAGTATACTGCCCGGCCAGCCTTAATGCATCAAGAAGATCTTTTCCAAAAACATCGACTTCTCTTGTAATATATCGTGCCTCAACTGCACTTTCACCGTATATTTCACTGTTTCCCAAAAGCCTGAATACCTCTGCAGGGGTGATTCCTGCAGTCGACATCGCGGTAATGTAATTTATTGCATAAGGGAGGGTTGAATCGATATTTCTTCTTCTTTCACCTGCCATAATGCCGGGATATATCAGGAAGATCGAATAGGTCATTCCTCCGATAACAATAAGGGAAAGAACAAGTACAACCACCGTACCGATTATCAGGCTGTATTTGCTCATTTCAATAATTAAATCCGGGACATTTCCTTTATAGACAATAATTTCAGGAAGCCTCAGAAGATAGGTAATTAGTGAAAAAAACAGGGCTGCCAGTATCCCTGCAACTATTGATGAGAAATAGGCAGTTGAGATGTAGACCTCAAAGGGAATTTTCATTCTTGCCCTGATCATGTCTGTTCTCAGGCTGAGATAATTGTCTTTTTTCTTCTTAGCACGCTTTCCAAATAAAGCGAAGCAGAACCTTTCGTAACTATTCATATAGATCAGCTCTTACAATTTTTATTACTGCATCCGGGTCCCTGAAATAAGACATAAGAATCCTTCCGACATCTTTGTAATGACGGAAGTTCTTAATTCTCATCCACTCAAGGATCTCCTGTCTTCTTTTTAGTTCTTCTTTCATCCTGTTATCATCCCATCCTCTTTCTTCCATGACCTCTTCCAGAATGTACGATTTTCCTGAATACCTTATCTCGTCTGTTGAAGGATACCACTTGAAAACTTCATTGGTAATGAGTTCCTTGGTCCTTGGGTCTATATCCAGGACCTCAATTAACTGTTTGTTCCTTCTTATGCGCTTTCCTCCGATTCTGGCCTGAACCTGAACACTTACAAGATCAAGTGCATTTAACATATTTCTTGGAACATTCAGTGGTGGATTTTCAAGACGGTGAACTGCACTTGAGACCGAATCTGCATGCATTGTTGCATATGTCACATGCCCGGTGCTCATCGCCTGAAACAGTGTCAGGGCTTCTGCACCTCTGACTTCTCCAACGAGGATATATTCGGGTCTTTGTCTCAGGGCAGCTCTTAATAATTCATACATGTCGATACTGCCTTTTCCGTCTGAGTCAAACGATTCACGTGTAATACTGGGTATCCAGTTTTTATGAGGCAGTTTAAGCTCTCTGGTATCTTCGAGTGTGACTATCTTTGCCAGAGGCGGTATGAACAGGGATATGGCATTTAGTGAAGTTGTCTTTCCTGAAGCCGTTCCTCCTGCAAATATGCATGACTTTCCGCTTTCAACCGCTATCCAGATATAAGCGATTGAGAGGGGTGAAAAAGTTCCCCATTCGGTAAGATCTGTTGGAGTGATCGGTTCCTCCTTGAATTTCCTTATAGTAAATGTAGAACCGTGAGCGGTTACTTCAGTCCCAAGGGTCATTTGAATTCTTGACCCGTCCGACATTGTTGCATCAAGCATCGGTTCGGCTATGGATATGTATTTTCCTGCTCTTTGTGCGAGTTTGGTCACAAATGAATCCAGATTTGCGGAACTGGTGTATACCAGATTTGTCTGTAGTGATTCGTAGTTAGAGTGGAAGACGAAGATAGGGGTATTCAGACCGTCACATGAAATATCTTCAATATACTTATCATACATAAGCGGGTCGATGAGTCCGTCCCCGATAAATTCCTTATTTATATTGTATATGATCTTTTCTCTTTTTTCTATGGATATCCCTGGCTTCATCCTTGCTTATTGATTTTGTATTGACGTCCAGGGTCTCAAAGAGTCTTTGTTCAATCTCTGCAAAAAGCTCCTTTTCAGCATCATTGAGCTGTGGCTCGAGGATATAATAGAGATATTCGTTTGAATTTTTATCATATACGATTCTTACATATGCAAAGGGTTCATTGACAGGATATAACTCCAATTCTTCAATTGCTTCTTCAGGCCTGAATGCCAGATCAACCAGTGGGCCATGGATAGTTGGATCATATTCCTCTGTTTTTCTGGTTTCACTTTTAAATTTGCCAAATAATCCTGACTTTTCTTTTTTATGTTCTTTTTTTAGCTCTTTTTCAGTTATTCCCGATACGTCGAATGAGGGGAGATTTTGGTCAAGTATCTGATCTATCCTTGAAAGAACACTCTCCCTGTCTCCGGTTTCGATAGCTTTTTTCTTGGAATGTATCCTGAACTCTTCGATCTCAAAAGTTGCCCCTTCAGGAAGAATCAGTCCTGAAAAATCCGGGGATATCTGATCTATTAAAACAACTCCGGCGTTTTCTTCTTCTTCTTTTTCTTCTTCTTTTTCAGACCACTGTGTTTTCTGGGCTAAAGGTGTCTTTTTTGTTGGTACATTAGCAGAAATATCTTTATTTGCATTTTCATATTGCCGATCTTCTTCATCATATTTTGCGGCCTCGGCGATGATCTCTACATATTCGTCATCGCTTTCCGGGGAACTCTTAAATACCGGAGATTTAGGTTTACCTTTAATAAGAAACTCCTTTACATCTTCTTTTTTCAATTCCCCGAGCATTGTTTCTGCCCGGATCTCACTTTCTCTTTTGTCATGAAATATTTCCGTTTTATCGATAACAGGCTTCGTTTCCGCCTTCTTTGTAACGGATTCGATAATCTCCTGAAGGCTTTTTGGTTTATTCGATTGCGACTCTGTATTCACAATATCTTCAGATTGTCTTTCTTTGATTTCCTGTTCTTCAGAAATTTCAGGTTCCTTAATAATATTTTCTTCAGTATATTCGTCCTGAATTACGGGAATTTCATCAATTTGCCCATTATTTGTTGTAATATCTGTGAATTTATATTCTGTATCATATTTGGGTTCGGGGATTTCTTCCTTTTTCTCTGAACTTTTCATACGTTCAAAGATCTCTTTTAATTCACTGGATCCACTATCCTGCTTGAAAAGAATATCTTTTGAAATTTCTGTTTCTTTTATCTCTTCAACATTTATTAAGTCAGAATTGTCACTCTTCTCTTCTTCTATAACCTCTTCAGCTTCTATAGATTCATCCTTAATCTCGGCATCAATAATTGGTGTAAGGGATTCATCGTCCGTATTTGACAATACTTTTTGTTCGGTTTTTTCAGTTCTAAGTTTTAATAGAAGCATACTGAGATCATCATTATTCTGTCCTTCTGACTTTTCGGAATTTTCCGGTTCGTCATTGTTGGAGGATATCAGCCCGGAATAGTCCGGCTCCGGCTGATTATCAGGAATTTCTGTCGTTTCAGAAGGCTTTCCTTTTTTAAAAATTGATCCCAATCCTTTTCTTTTTTCTTTTTTATCGTTCATCAAAACCCCTCGTTTTAGATTTCCAGATTTATTCTTGCGTCTTTTCCCGGAAGAACAATTTTATACTTATATTCCCTTTTATCTGTTCCTGTTATTATACAATCATATTTCCCTTTTTGCAGAACAAATGAAACACGGCCTTCTTTTGATGTTGTATCAAACACTCCGGACTCTCCGATTTTTATCAGTTTAACCCTGACTCCCTCTATTGGGATTCTTTCGTGTGTTGCAGGCTGAATTTTGAAATTTCAGGTAAATCCTGTGTCCTGTTGTTATCCATCAAATGACTTTTCTCATAAATTCTGCACCTTGCTGACAGTGACTCGGCAAGATTTTTATTTATTAAAAATAATTTAAACGCACCTTTCTGGTCTATATTATATATTACTTTGTCGCCATACATCATCCCCAGATCATCAATCTGTATTGCTCCTTCTCCCTCTCCTTTAACAAAAATTAAAATATTTGTACAATTCCCTGCCGTCTGTGTTGCAAGAGCATGATATTTCTGTTCTCCAATTATCTGCAACAGTTCTCCAAAATTGAACTCCCCTGCATAATTTGCATCTTTTAAAACTTTTTCAAATAATTCGACTATTTGCATGAATCCCCGCCTTTTGACTCCGGACAATAGATATAATCAGTATTGATTTATATGAGATAAAAAGAATTTCTGATGCATTACATTTGAAGATATCTATTACCTGAATTATTTCAAAAATAAACACTAAAAATAAGGTCTTGTTGAACAATTATTATTTGAGATATGACAGAACTTCTTATTATTTCTTCACTGGTCATTGTAATCACATTATTATATGCCTCATATCTGGATTTAAAACAAAGAAGAGTGCCATTTAAAACCTGGTATCCGGCTCTTGGCATTGCAGGTACAATAATAATTATCTTTTACTTCCTCACTTTAGGTACAGAGATTGGAGCAGACCCCCTGCTTTTTTGCCTGTTTCCTTTTTTATTGTCAGCGTTCCTGCTTTGTGCAGATTGGATTTATACAATATATATAAAAAAAGCTGACAAATCAGAGATTGATTTTACTATTATTATAGAAACATATCTCTCATGGATTCTGCTGGCTATTCCTGCATCTGTTGTGATTTTTTCTTATTTTACAGGATATTTCAATATAATTTCGATACTGGCTTTGCTATCATTAATATTTTGTATATTTCTGGAATTAATCTCTGTAATGCACTTATGGGGAGGTGCCGATTCAGCTGCAATGAAGATTATATCTTCCACAGTTCCTTTTTTCCCAATAATTCCTTTATGGGGATACCCCGAGATGACATTTTTCTTCCCGATGAGCGTTATGCTCAATGCTGTAATACTGAATCTCTTTGTTCCTGTGGGTCTTTTCATCTATAATATTGTGAAGAAAAACAGGGCTCCTCTAAAGTATATGTTCATTGGGTATCCTGTGCAGGGAGAGAAGATAATGGATCATTTTGGATTTATTATAGAGGATTTTGAAGTGGAAGGGGACAGAATAAACCGAAAATTTATAAAATTCAGTTCATCGATAAGAAGAATGGTCTCAGGTAAAAGAAGAATGTACACTCAGGATTTTAAAAATAATCCTGGAGAATATCAAAAAGAGCTTGAAATATACCAAAAGGCAGGCTTCGTATGGATTAGTTTTGGAGTTCCCTTTATTATTCCGATTTTGGCTGGATTTTTGTTTTCATTTTTTATTGGGGATATCTTTAGTTTATTATTGAAAATTACAGGAGTGATTGTCTGATGCTTAAAATAAATTATGATAAAGATGGCCTTGTACCGGTTATTGCACAGGATGTAAATTCAAAGGAAGTCCTCATGATGGCTTATGCAAATTCTGAAGCTATAGAGATGACGGTGGCGACAGGCTTTGCGCATTATTATTCAAGAAGCCGGGGTAAAATATGGAAGAAAGGCGAAGAAAGTGGCAATATTCAGGAAATTGTCAAAATTCTTGTTGATTGCGATGAGGACACTGTATTGTACCAGGTACTGCAGAGGGGAAAGGGCGCATGCCATACGGGCTATGAAAGATGTTTTTACCGGACAATAGATGGTGAAATTGTGGCAGAGAAGGTGTTTGATCCTTCTTCTGTCTACCAGAATCAAAAATAAAATAGAATTTTCTGTTAAATCCCTAAATTTACTGCCTTTATTATTTTATATATTTTTCAAATCTCCATGCTTTTTTATAAAAGTATAATTACTGATTAGCAACATGAGTTTATTGGTGGTTTTTTAATGAAACTAGTACCAGATACAAGCGTCGTCATAGACGGGCGCATCACCTCGATGATTCAGGAATCGGGTGAATATAAAGGGGCCACAATAATTGTTCCGGAGGCCGTAATAGCAGAATTGGAGGCGCAGGCAAACCAGGGTCGTGAAATTGGTTTCAGCGGTCTTACAGAGCTTCAGGAACTATCAAGACTGGCAGAAGAAGGGATAATAGAGCTTAGATATGTGGGAGAGAGACCAAGCCTGGACCAGGTCAAACTGGCAAGCGGAGGAGAAATAGATGCATTAATCCGCAAAGTTGCTCTCGAACACGAAGAGGCTGTTTTTATTACCAGCGATATAGTACAGTCTGAAGTAGCCCGGGCCAAAGGAATAAATGTATTGTATTTAAAGCCCCAGATAGGTGAATTTTCACCTCTGACTATTGATGATTATTTTGACGAGAACACACTTGCTGTTTTTTTGAAAGAACGTTCCCGGCCAATTGCAAAGAAAGGAACACTCCGTCAGAGCGATATTGTTACTCTTCGCGGTGATCCTCTCTCCGAGTATGAATTAAAAAAGATCTCCCAGGAAATTCTTGAAAGAGCAAAAAGAGATCCTGACGGTTTTATCGAACTGGAAAAAAGAGGGATTACAATCGTCCAGATTGGATCAATGCGCATATCAATATCAAGAAGGCCGTTCTCTGACGGGATGGAGATCACTGCAGTAAGACCAATCGTCGACAGATCACTCAATGAATACAATATGTCAGATGTTGTTGAGAAAAAACTTTCCGGAGGCAGAAAGGGTATAATTATCGCAGGAGTCCCCGGTACCGGAAAAACAACTCTGGCGCAGAGTGTTGCGATTCATCTCTCAGGAAAGGGGTCTATTGTTAAGACAATGGAAGCTCCCAGGGATATTCAGGTGCCCGATAATATTACACAGTATACTGCACTCGAAGGGAGTATGGAAAACACCGCTGAAGTTATGCTTTTAATAAGGCCGGATTTCGTCATATTTGATGAACTGAGAAAGAGCGTCGATTTCAGGGTCTTTGCAGATATGAGACTTGCCGGTGTTGGTATGATAGGTGTAGTTCATGCAACTACTGTTGATGATGCACTGCAGAGATTCCTTGGAAGAGTCGATTTTGGTGTGATTCATCAGGTCATTGATACATTTATCCTTGTTAAGGAAGGTGAGATCTCTGCAGTATATGATCTGGTATTTGATGTAAAAGTGCCTGAATCAATTCCGGAAGAAGAAGAGCTTTCAATCAGGCCTGTAATTTCGATGGTCAATTATTCTACCGGAAAGGTTGAATCTGAAATTTTCAGGTACGAAGGTGAAACGATAATAATTTCTGAGAAGTCTCCTGAATCCGTGGAATCAGTCTCCGGACCTGAAAAAGCCGAAGAGAGTAAAGGTGGGGATATCTCCATGAGACTTGTTGAAAGGGAGATCCAGAGAGAAATCGGCCGTTTTACTGCAGGTAATGTGATTGTGTCCATGCAGAATGAGAACAAGGCAGTAGTATTCATTGACGACAAAGATGTACCGGCTGCAATAGGCAAGGGAGGCAAGAATGTTGCTTCGATTGTCAACAAGCTTAGCATTGGTATTGATATTCGCCCCTTAAGTGAATATTCTGCCGAGCCGCGGACACAGAAGGAATCCGATTTTGACAAACCTGTTCTTTCTCCTGCAAATGGAGATCTTGCACAGAAAGATGGTCTGGAGATCAGAATTGATCGTAAGGATCTTATTGTCAGTTCTCCTGAGAACAAAGGAAAGATCGTAGATGTTTTCGGAGGAAAGGAATATCTTTTTACCGCTACTGTTAACGATGACGGCGAGATACACATGTCTAAAAATAACAGTATTGCACAGGAAATGATTCGCAGGTATAACGATGGTGAAGAGATCAGGCTAAGGCCTGTTTAATAATAAATATTAATTATTATTTTGGGAGCTGGTTTTATTGGCAAAATTCGACATGCGTGAATATGAAAAAGAATACAGAAAGTCATGGACGCATATCTTTGAAGCGGACCCCGGGGAAGCAGATAAATTTTATGTGAATGTTGCATATCCTTACCCCAGCGGTGCAATGCATGTCGGGCATGGCAGGACATATATTGTCCCCGATGTTATCGCCCGGTATTACAGGATGCGCGGGAAACATGTTCTTTTTCCAATGGCCTTCCACGTTACTGGAACGCCTGTAATTGGAATATCCAGGCGGATTGCCAACGGTGATGAGAAGACTATCAGTCTTTACAGGGATCTTTACAGGGTTCCTGAGGATGTTCTTGAAAAATTCGTTTATCCTGATGAGATAGTCCGTCATTTCAGCAGTGAATATGAACGTGTAATGAGGCACTGCGGCCTTTCAATAGATTGGAGAAGGCGGTTTACAACTGTTTATCCCCAATACAGCAAATTCATTGAATGGCAGTATCTTCATCTTATGGACGGCAATCATGTAGTTCGTGGTGCACATCCGGTGAAGTACTGTCCCCAGTGTGACAATCCTGTAGGGGACCATGACCTGCTTGAGGGAGAGAAGGCAGAGATAGTAAAGTTCGTTCTTATAATGTTCAAATGGAACGGTTTTATGATCCCCTGTGCCACTCTGAGACCGGAGACAACATATGGTGTCACAAATCTCTGGATAAATCCTGATGTCGTATACAGGAAAGTGCTTGTCGACGGGCAGAAATGGATTTTGTCTCCTGAGGCTGCGAAAAAGATTGGTCTGCAGGATCATATAGTTGAAGAACTTGGTGAGATAAAGGGTTCTGAACTTGTTGACGAGAAGGTATCCCATCCTTTCTGTGGAGAGGTTCCTGTTCTTCCTGCAACATTTGTTGACCCCGATATGGCAACCGGGATTGTGATGAGCGTTCCCGCCCATGCACCATTTGATTATATTGCATTAAGGGACCTCCAGGCTGAGGGGAAATATACATCGATTGAACCTGTTCCTCTCATAGTTGTTGACGGTTATGGAAAATTCCCTGCAAAGGATGCTGTTGAGAGATCAGGCGTAAGGGATCAAAATGATCCCGGAATGGAAACTCTGACACAGGAGGTATATAGTGCAGAATTTTCCAGCGGACGCATGCTTCCGCAGTACGGTGGACATCCTGTAAAGATTGCACGTGAGGAGTTTTCACAGATCATGCTTGAACAGCATGGCTCGCTTGGAATGTAGGAATTCGATGTCCGAAAGGTGGTATGCCGGTGCGGCGGAGATGTTTTTGTAAGGATCCTCAAGGACCAGTGGTTCCTCCAGTATAGTGATCCTGCGTGGAAGGAGGAGGTTCATGAGCAGCTCAGGGATATTGAAATTGTCCCGGCCGAAGTACGTGCTGAGTTTGACAGGACTATTGACTGGCTGAATGACTGGGCATGCACCCGGCGCATCGGTCTTGGAACAAAACTTCCCTGGGATAAAAACTGGCTTGTAGAGCCCCTGTCGGACTCGACAATCTATATGGCTTTCTATACGATAGCACACAAGCTGATAGAGCTTGAAGCCGAAAAACTGACTCCTGAAGTATTTGATTATATATTCCTTGGGATAGGATCTCCGGATGCTCTTCCTCTTGATAAGGAGACGGTGGAGGATCTAAGATCTGAGTTTCTTTACTGGTACCCGTATGATTTCAGATTTTCGGCAAAGGATCTAATCTC
>CAZPHR010000002.1:8683-16913 GCA_964586475.1 uncultured Methanomicrobiaceae archaeon | reverse complement strand
TCGCGGCAAAGGTATACCGCGAAGGCCAGCCGAAGAAGCAGGTCTACCAGGAGGCCTTTACCCTGGCGGTTGTAAGGGACGCAGGGATTCCCGCACCCGACATATACTGTGTCGAGACCTTCCGCGGGAGGACGGCGATTCTTATGGACCAGGTTCGCGGGGACTCGCTCTTTGACCTGGCCACGAGATACCCGGAGAAGGCGGGCGAGTATTTGGATACGGCTGTTGACCTCCAGAAGGCGATGCATGACGTGAAGACGACGGAGTTCAGGCCGATAAAGCTTGTACTATATGGAACCATCCTCGTAAGCCCGGGCCTTGACGAAGACGAAAAGAAAAAGCTCTGCGGGATGCTGGATGATCTCCCCGACGGGTATTCGATATGCCACGGGGACTTTCACGGCGGAAACGTCCTCTTCGACGGGAAATCCCACATAATCATCGACTGGGCCGAGGTTTCATGCGGCGACCCGGCTGCGGATGCGTGCAGGAGCTACCTGGATTACCTGATAATGGACGAGAGAGTCGGGGAGATGTATATCGAAAAATACTGTGCCAAAACAGGTGTTTCCCGCGAAGAGATCATGGCCTGGATGCCCGTTACTGCAGGATCGCTCTACGGCTATCTCGGCAGAGAAGCGCAGGAGAAGATCGGGCCTCTTTTCAAAAAATAATTAATCAGATAAAAAATGAGAGCGGGTTTGCCGGATTCCCCTGGTTAATCCCCGTCTGAAGCCGCAACGACAAATGTCCATCCTGTCAGCGGGGACTTCCTGAAGGCGGCATTCCATGTTTTGCCCTCCAGCTGATACTGTACCGTTCCTTCGTTCCCGCCGGTCATGTATTCGACCGCCTGCCCGAATGGAGTGCTTTTATCCATGAGGAGCACTTCCTGCGATATAAGACCTGTATCGGAATTAAGCGCGAATGTGCCCTCTTTATCGATTGCATAGAATACGTATCCTGGAAGTTCCTCCTTCAGGTCTTCGGTGATTCCTTCAAGATAGATCGAGGCGCCGACGATGCCCGTCACCTCATCCCCGTCCATGACAGGGACGGCTGCAACAGCAACGCTTCTGCCAGTGGAATGGCTGATGACGACTGTCCCCACCGACTCCCTGCCTGCCAGAAGATCAGGGAAATACGAGCGGTCTGCAAGATTTGCACTCGCAAGGCCGTCGACGACGGTATAGTAAGTCCCGTCGGTCTGCGAATACCACATCCTTGCATCAGGCTCCTTCTCCTCAAGAACCGCAAGAACCGACTTAATCTCAGTCCACTCACCCGATGCAGCCGCAGCCGTTACTGCTGCAACCTGAAGTCCGCGAAGCACCGACGAGATCCGTCCATCGGTATATGCCTCAATTGCAAAGAGCCCGGTCTGCTGCCCGGAGTCCGACGCTATCACCGACGGGGACATCCCGTACTCTTCATGTATGGAGTCAAATGTCCCGTCCGCTTTTATGGAATCGATGGCATTCTGCCATTGTGATACAGTCTCGTCCGGCACTGCAGGATTGAATGCGATATACAGAACATTTGTCCGCACAGGGTAGACTCCGGTAACCTCCGCACGACCGTAACCTGCCTCATCGATGAAATAACCGCAGTTTGCACTGCTTCCAAACCAGAGATCAGCTTCGCCGCTCATGAGTTTCCCGACGCAACCGGTGTCATCATCGCAGAGAATGATATTTTCGAAATTGTTTTCGAGCAAAATATCATGGCGGGCATCATCCCTTACAACAGCAATAGCGTTCACCTTCTTTGCAGCCTCAAGACTGCCGATGGTTATGCCTGAACCGGTCCTTGCATAGAGCACCGCCTCATAGGACGCTATCGGTCCGGCCCATTTGAACAATGACTCCCTTTCGGGTGACCTCACGATTGAGTATATCGCAGTATCCGGATCTCCTGCAGCAGTTTTGTATGCCTCACTCCATTCAAGAAGCCTTATCCCGGCCTTCTGATCAAGTCTCTTAAGGACCTCGTTTACGATATCTGTTGAAAGACCGGTCACCCGCCCGTCTTCATCCTGGTAATTGAACGGTGGGAAGTCCTCAGTCACTATCACGAGTCCCGAATCCCCGGGGACTGCCGTCGTCCCGGTACAGCCGCATGCAGCCGCCATTCCTGCGATCAGCACGCAGATTATGAGAGAGAATGCTTTTTTGTTCATCACCTGCCACCTGTGAATATCCCACATATATGACGGAATAGCCACCATATATGAAATAATTATCGCGGGGTGCAGAACAGCATAAAACCTGAAATGAAAATATGCGATTAATGACGTTTTTTTGAAAAAATAAATGGACTCGTCGAGATTCGAACTCGAGACCTCCGCCGTGTGAAGGCGACGTCATAACGGGCGCGGTTTTCCAAAATACGCCAGAATCGGCTTTAGAAAATTTTTCGACCCTTCCGCGCACGGTTAATAATGATAGTTTAACATTTGAGGGTAGGATATCAATTTCAGAATATATGGAAAGTGAAGATATCCAAAAAGAGTACCTTGGTTATTGTATCAAAACTCATACAAATTCAGAGAGTACCCGAATGGGATACCTCAGAGGGTTGATCAACCTTAATCCTGTTTTGATTCCTACTGACCTTTCACAGTATAAGCAGAAATACGGAACAAACATCACAGACGCACAAAGAAAAGGCCTTCTTAAGTTCTTCAAGTTCTTGGAAACCATGAAACTAAAAACCGAGTGGAACGGTTACCCCCTTGCATTGTTCAGAACTAATCTAAGCATAGCGGAATATGGTTCTTCACGGATGGGAGGAAGAATCAAGGATTTAACGAATGATGAAATCATAAAAGCACGGGAAAAAATAGAGAATAAAAAAGTTCAGGTTTACTTTACACTTCTGGCTTATTCAGGTGCGAGGCATTCACACCTATATGAAGCACTGAAAGAACAAAGGCCTATCAAGCATTATGGAAACGGCGTGATAGGAATAGATGTTAAGAACCTTTCTTCCGGCACTAAGAATGAATCTGTATTTTATTTCCCGGCAGAACTTGAGAACGTCCTAAGGAATTACAAGCACCCTGTATCTTCAGATAATTTAGCAAAGTACATAGGCGCATCCGGAACGGAAGACAGGCCTGTAAATGCTGCAAGTATCAGAAAGTGGATGTATAACACAATGCTTACCGGAGAAAACCGGATTGAGACTACAGCAGCTGATCACATACAGGGAAGAGCACCAAAAACAGTGGGTGCCAGGCATTATGCTGATCTTGATAAGATAGCTGCTGAAGGTTACGCTGTTATCCTTCCAAAACTCAGGAAAGCTATACCGGTTCCTGAATGGATGCAAACCGCTGACATATCAAAAATAATAGAAGTAGAAAAGAAACCAGCTAAAAAGAAGAGTTCTTCCCGAAGAGAAAAAGAGTTGAAAGAAAAGGAAAAACAGAGACATAAGAAATTAAAGGAAGAGCAGGAGAAAGAAAAGAAGGTTCTTGAAATGCTTAAGGATGGCAAATCAAACAGGGAGATTATCGCAGCGGTTCATATGGGTAAAAACAAGATAAAGAAAATTGCTGATGAAAACGGGATTGTTAGAAGTTAGGATGTTTTTCCACAAAAATTACAACAATCCTAAAAAATTACAATTCTTCTCAGAAGGTTAAATATTATTATAGACAATTTGTAATTTAATGGAGAATCAAAAAAAAGACAAATCTAAAGAAACACCAATTGCTTATACAAATATATCACCATTAATCAATCATTTAGAATATATTGACGGATTTAGATTGAATTCTCCATTATTTAATTTAATAGAGCAAATGGATCAATTCAGATTGAATTCACCTTTTTCTGAGATAATAGAGCAAATGGAGCAATTAAGATTAAATTTGCCATTTTCTGAGATTATCAAACAAATGGATGAATTTAGAATAAATATTCCTTTTTTGGAAATAAACAGTTATTTTGATAATTTAATAAACACTGAGGCCTTATCCAGAGCATTTGAAAATATTTCATCAAATACTCAAGAAAATATTGATGATATAAAATTTGACAACTTCAATTTAGAGAATATAAATGAAGATGATAGAACTAATTTCGAGAAAATATTGGATGAAATCTCTAATTTAAGAAGAGAACAAGAAGAAACTAACAAAAAAGTGACTAATCTTGAATCATCATCCGAAAAACAGTATGATGTTCAATTATACTTTTTCTTGCTAAATTTGCTTTTATTTTATGTCTATGAATTAATCAAAATGCAATCCTAAAGTAGAGAGATTAAAGGGTAGCCTGTCGGGTTCCCCTTTTTCTCTTCGTTTTCTTTTTCGTTGTCTTTGCCGCTTTCCTATCGTGTGCTTTAACGGTGTGCCCTTTTACCGTGTAGCTTTTCCTGCTATATCCTTTAACGTGTACCATTTCTTTCAGTCTCCTTTATGTTACTCTTGAAATCATCCGGTAGCCGTTTCCGGTCGTGGTTATGCACTGCATGATCTCATCCCAAATGTAGCCCTCTTCCCGTTCGGTCTGCTTAAGCAATTTGTAAACCTTGCCACCTTCCATAACGAAAGAGCGGATATCAGCATTTGAATAATCATCAACAGGAAGATAACCCCACCATACACCCCTTTCATCTGTTTTGAAAGTCGAGCTTATGCCGTTCTCTCCTGTAATGATGATATCACTGCCTGCAATTCCATAACCGGATATTGTCTTATGAATTCCAATTCTCGGAATCCGATCGCGTTCCATGTACATACCTGGCGGAAGTGATGTTTTAGCCGTGTAAACCTTCCCGCGATACATCCCGGATTTTTCGATTAATTCAAAATTTTGTGTTCCTGCTGTGTATTCCTGCCCCGGTTCCCATCCGCTTACCTCTCCGGGTACATGTGTTATTGTTGCAGCTGTTCCCGCCGGGCATCGTTCCCGGTCGTCCGGAGAAGTGAACCTCTTCTGATTTATCGGGCTGTCATAAATTGCGAAGCCGTGTAAATTATCAGAAAATTCCGCCGGAGAATGAAGATAAAGGATAGTGTCAAATTCTGACATCCTTTAAACCTCACTGTTTTGCTGAAACCGCATAATCAAAGGCGTTTTCATACGGGATTGCATAGTATTTCTGACCGGATGTAACGACCGCAACAATGTATTTGTGAACCGTCACCTCATCCGGATCTATCCAGTTCAGGATATCACCGATTGAGAACCCGCCTGCAATATCTACTTCAAACCATCTGCGGGTCTGTGCATATGGCTTTCTTGCAGCAATCAGATCGTTTTCATACCACGGAAACTCAAAATAGCATTTATTGTTTCCTTCGCTCTTGTATGCCGTCCGTTCCATGTAACAGCCTTCATCAGATGCCGCTAATGTCTGACATGAGAACCGGAACGGGCGAACATAGAAAAAGCCTGAATTTGTAGGCTGCGTTTCACTGTGATAAGGTGTAATCGGATATCTACCGTTCCACCAGTCAGAAGTACGTTTTGCATAAAATGCAATCGGTTTTTCAGAATCATCATATTCAACCCATGTTGAAGGGAAAAATTCACAGGCTGTAAAGACCCCAACACCTGAAGAATAATTATTCTGAATTGTCATTATGAATCCGTATTTATCCACCCAAAGACTTGTACTGAATACATTCGGGGATGTGACATAGGCAATATCCGTTGAATTCAGATTATAAAACGGAATGAAACCATAATTGATAGTTCCTGAAGGTTCGTGTGCTGTCCCGTCCCACGCATTAGAGAAGATAACACGGATTCCCGGATTTACAGCATAATCTGAATTCTGATTATTGCTATAACTGCCTGTATATACAGCCTCGGTTTTCAAGGTTACAAAAACATTACTCGGTGTATGCTTCAGGCAATAGCCGTTTGTAACCTCTTCATCCTGCATTGTGAAATCATCTGTTGCTTCTAATGCCTGAACAATTAAAGATACAATTGTTGGTGCATCATATGAACCCTGAATAAAAGGCATCTTTTCAATCTCCTTTTAGCTCCATACCATTTTTACCGACCATCTAAGCGGGTATTCAGTCGTATTTTCTGCAACAAGTTTCATTTCCCCGAAATCAACACCATTAACAAAATCCATACTGCCTGATTCATGTGTGAAATAGCACCAGAGCACTTTATCACGGTAAATATAAACCGTGATTCCGTCCGGTACATCTATTGAAATGAATTTTAAGCGCCGGTTTATGGTTTTATCAATCTGATAATCTGAATTTGCTGAAAGTGTCAGATTTTTGATAGATTCCGGGAAGACATGCAGCTGATCTTCTCCTGATTTATCGGTCTGGATAATCTGCCTTAACAGGCTCTTTACTTCCTGCATTTCATGGCAAAATGTCATTGATTCCACTTCTAACGCCTCCTTGAAAAGACGTAAACGATTACAGCCCCGACTATGAACCCTGCAATATACTTCCTGTACCTAATCAGGGTGCATTTCAGGCCGCCGGTTCCGTCTATGATTGATTCACAGGTCAAACATTCAGCAGTCATTCCCTTTCGCCTCCCCTTTATTGTGCATAGGGCATTTTGCAAACTCAATCCTGATTGCTGCTATCTCTTCCTGTATTTTGAAAAGATATACAAACAGCCCGCCAAACCCTAAAAGAAGGGAAATGTAGATTCCTAAAAGTTCATACATCGCAATCACTTCTTCAGGGAACCCTTGATTTTTGGAAGGAACACGATCACAACAACCGCACAAACTCCAAGGAGGATTAACCACCCGGTTAACTTCTTCTGTGAATCTTCGGAATCTTCACCAAGCCCGAACCCGGCGGAGACTCCCGCACCGGCTGCAAGTGAACCGATACCTACAGATGTTCCCAGGGCTGCCGCCGGTAAACCCCATTTGATAAGGCCTTTCATAGCTGCGTCTGTGTTCGGATTAGCTGCAAACTGAGTTGCATCTTTTTTCAGAACGTCTGCAATCTGCTGTGTCTTCTTGGTGTTTATGTCCGGGTCGGTCTTCAGGATCTTTGTAAGCTCTTCAACAATGCCGGTCTTGCTCATGCTGCTGCACCCCTCTTCTTTGAACTCTTCCGGGTTGCCGGTCTCCTGCTGCCTGAAGAAGTCTTTTGATTACGGTTAAGATACACCGCAATACCTGCAAGAATAATTCCGACAACGAAGACAGGAATTAACAGGCCCCTTTCAGCAAGCGCTTTTATGATATCTCCGATAACGGGGATTCCGCTTACTGCATCAACTGCATTTTCTACAATACCCGCTTCTCCGGAACTGTAGCCCCCGGAACCTGAACCGGTGCCTGTTCCAGTTGTCGAGCCTCCACCGAAAGCATCATTCAGGAATGAAACAATCTCGTCTATCTGTTCCTGTAAGTAGCCCTGATCTCCAGTACCTACGGCCTGTGTTGCTGCGTCACCGGTCATCTGGTTAACATCCGTCTGTCCGGTTGCCGTGTCTGTACCTGTGTTTTCTCCTCCTCCTGTCAGAGCAGAATAAACACTTAAGCCGGTGACACCTACAGCACCACCGATTAAGCCGGTTTTAAGCGTGTTAAGTGCGGATTTTGTCTTAGTGGTTTTTAAGACGTTTGAACCCGCATCTGCTGTTTTGGCAACTTCATCAACGGTTTTACCTCCCGAAGCGATGTTATCAACCTGCTTAATGCCGGATTTAGCTTCATCTGTGAGTTTTACATAATTTTTAATGTATTTCCCAATTCTTCCATAATTTGCCATTTCTTCAACTCCTTCAGCGGCTTTTCCAGCCCCTGAAATGCTGCTTAATGCTTTTGTAGCATCCCCGGCAGCGTCTGCAACTTTTGCCGCATTTTTGCCGGTTTTCAAAGCCGTTTTTAGTCCTTTACCTCCAACATATCCCAATCCGCCGGTAGCGACTCCTAATACAAGCAATCCTGCATCAAGAGCAGCCCAGCCCCAGTCTTCCGCCGTTAGTTCATCGCCTCTGCCTGTTGCAACCTTGTTAACAGCATTCATCAGATCAAGCGGTGCAATGACATCCACAGCCATAGCTGATCCTGCTGAAACTGCCCCGCCTGCTACATCATCCCCGGAGATTACACCGACCGCACCGCTTACAATCATATTATCGCGGGTTTCCACGACCGTATCAAGAACATTACCTGAAGCGGGCTGTGTTGCTGCCGGGGTGCTGCCGCCTGAAAACAGACCTGAAAGAGCGGATGAAATACCGCCAAAGATCCCCCCGTCATCAGATGATTT
>CAZPHR010000002.1:0-8673 GCA_964586475.1 uncultured Methanomicrobiaceae archaeon | reverse complement strand
ATCCAGGCAAGAATCACCGTCATAAGACGAGCTTAGCCCGGTTCCTACCTTCTTGGAAGACTCCGAAAGCCAGCCATGATTCTTATAAATCTCGGTAACATGCGACCGTTCCCCGGCATCAAGTACCCGGGAAGAATGCTGAACATGACCTGAAAGACCGTATTCAGTTATTTTCCCGGCATCCGGTGTATTAGTCCAGCCGCTATAACCCGGAACAATGTTTTCCTTGCCCGTATCAAACCAGACATAATTTTCATCAGCTGCATAAGGTGAAGCAAACTGACCGAGATAACCGAGGCTTTCACCGGTCTTTAAATCGGTAAATTCTACATCAGGATTTCCATAATCCAGATTAAACCAGTCAGTCAAACCCGAACTTTTAGAAGTGCTGCTCCCGCCTGTAAGAGTGGATGCAATAGAGTCTCCGACCGTTGAAGCAATAGCGGCAATTCCTAAAGGAGCGGTAACAGGATTCATCAAAGATAACCCCGCTACAAGTCCTGCAAGATTTACCTTTCCGCCTGCTGCGGATTCAGCCGCACTAAGGATGCTCTTTGCGTTTGAATCTGTAGCCGTCTTAATCTGTTTCTGAACGCTTGCAACCTGCTGTTTAGCAGATTCAATCTGATTCAGAATTGAAGAAGATACAGAACCACCGGCTTTAATTGCATCATTCACGGCCTTTTCTGCTGCTGCTATGCTGTCTGAAGCACCTGATACAAGACTGTATGTAGAACCTAAAACAGCCCCGCCAGGTATTGCTAAATTCCCGATTGAACTTAACCCGGATGCAGCCTGAGAAGCCGCCTGTGATGCCTGAGAAACAGCGGTTGAAACCTGTTTAGTTGCCTGATCAACCTGCTTTAAGGCATTGCCTAAAAGACCTGAAAGCGAAGAAGTTGTATTCTTCGATGCACTGTTTATTGCCTGACCTATTGGGTTTGCACCTGATGCAATCGAAGAAATTCCCCTCCCCGCTGAAGAAAGGGTATTTGATATTGTGGAGGAAGCCCCGGATATTGCACCGGAAGCAGTTCTTGAGGCTGTATTTATGGCTGAGGAACCTGCACGTGATACATTGGTTACTACAGAAGACGCGGCTCTTGAAAGGTCATCAAAAAGCCCCATCGGTCACCCTCCTTAGAGACCGAAAGCTGATTCGAGATTAAGAGCGCCGATCGCCTTCTCTACAACTGCCGTGTTGACTACATGCTCATAAGACACATAACGAAGGGTTGTGCTTGCCTCTGTCTTCGCTGCGATCTGAACGTCTCCCTTTGACCAGTTCCAGCCAAGAAGACCGATGTTATTACATGAAATCTGATGACCGTAATCAAAGGTGACAATTCCCTCCGGAACTGCACAACCGAATTTTCTTTCATCAATTGATCTCAGTACATCGAAGTCAACTTTCAGAAGTTCGGTACGGTCCGGTACCATCTTCAGAACTCCGACCTGTTCGGGAACTGTAGAGAAGTGAAGCATTGCACCGCGCTGAAGTGTGCCGGTAGGAAGATCCATGAAGCCGGTAAACTCTGAGTTCCCGGCGCATCCCTGAGTTATGACGTAAACCTTCGGCTCTGCGAGAAGTTCAAGGTTCTGACCATAACGGGCGATCAGTTCGGTTCCTTCAGGTATCAGTTCAATGATCGAAATCCTTACAGTTGCCGACACGATTTCAAGGCCTTCAGTATTAAGAACCTCATCAAGGAAAGTGATCTTCATCTCAAGGCTGTCATGAGCTGCACCGAGAATATCACCTTCATCAAAGAACAGCTTGAACTTAACTTCCTGCGTTGCATCGCTTGAAATCGAATCCAGCGTACGGTCTATAACCCTGTCAGTACCTGCATGTGCTTTGAGTGCGTCACGCCTTGCAAGGTCAATACCATTCAGGGAAGCATGAACATTCGTTCCGTCTGAGGTTATGACAAACTGCTCAATCGACTTAAGGACGTTCTCAATGTCCGGAGTGATCAAGGATACGGAATTGTTCTTCAGCACCATTGTAAAACTCATGATATAGGCATCATGAATTGTGGTGTGCGGAAGATTGATCGCCGGATTATTCTTGTTGATCGTCTGCGAAATAGTGTTGATTTTTGCTCTCATTTTTCACAACCTCACTTTTTCAGAAGCACGGTTGCAATCGCAACGACAACAGCACCTACTATAAGAGGAAGTGCTACCTGTACAAACTGACTTTTTGCAGCGTTGATAGCTGTATTTACAATATCTGCCATTTTTGTAAATCTCCTGTTGTTCTTAACAACACAAGAGAAATAAACAAAAAAAGTGATTAAATGAGGGTGCCAAAAGTGGAACTTTTAATCCGATTTTGCGAGTCTTTCGCCTAAAAGCTCACAAAGCTTCGTGAATCTCTGTTCTGAATTCCCGCCCCTGCTGCCTATGTAATCCATGGCTGCATCGGCCTTAACAAGATTACCCAGGAGAACACAAAGATCTTCCTCGCGGTTCCTGCGGGCTTCGTACTCTGCTTTTCTTTCTGCTTTGCGCTCCTCTGCTTCTCTCTTCTCTTTCAGATGGGAGAGTACAAGCGGTATCGTGATAGATAGAATTGTCACTGCGCAAAGCGTGAAGATTACAATTAACTGTGTTTCTATCATTTTACACCAATAGCAATTAAAGCAAAAAAGAAGAAGAAAAGCGGGTGCCAAAAGTGGAACTAATTAAGGCAAAACCTGATTTTCTCTTAATTTATCAATCATCCAGCTGACAGTGACATTATAAGATATCTCCGCGGGTTCCGGGTACTTATCCGGCTCTGTTTCTGACATCTGCTTTTTTACATTCTGAAGCCTGCCGTCTGTGATTTTACTTATACTGATTTTGTAGGTTCCTTTTTTGTGCATAATTTACCCCCTGTGAGGTGTTCTCCGGGTGACTTCTGCCGCCGGGATTATCTGCCCTTCTAAATCCAGACTCCCATGATCCCAAATTAAGACATCATGCTTATTGAGAGCACGGTTTATTGTGGTGAAATCCGGTATCATCTGCTCAATATACCTGATATCCTGCGGTATTGAATGCTTAAAGATGTAAGTGTAACCGCACTGAGACCAGAGCAATTTAGGAAAGTCCTGCAAACGCTGCGTAACAAACCAGAGGTATTTTTTCCGGCCTGCCCCTTCCCTTGCTATGAGTTCCAGAAGAGGATCAGGAACGCTGCTGTTTTTATTCCAGTTGTGAGCCTCTTCAACGATAATATACCGCTCTCCCGGTTCCGTGAACAGCTCATCCACCAGAGCACGATAAAGATTAATCAAATCGGCTGTTTTTGTCCGGAGAGTTGGAACACATAGCAGATAATCATAATCTGCAAGTTTTTTCCAGTTATATTTTAATCCCGGCTTCATCTGGATTTTCTTTACTTTAGGCAGTTCCTGTAATCCTATGTGGTTGCTGGTCTTCGTATCAAGGATAATAAACGGTTTTTCAGCATCATAGAGTTCTTCAGCACATGCACCAACAAAAAAGGATTTTCCCGCCCTTGTCGGTGCTGCAAACATCCTATGAGCTGCATCATCAAGATTAAGATCAATATCCATTATCACAACCCCGGAATTGCTGATCCGGTTTCAAGACGTTCAAAAACTGTCCTCATATGTTCGCTTATCGGGGCAGTGCTTGAAGGTTTAACCTGCTGCGGCTCCTCGTAAGTATCGAGATATTCTTTTTGTTTTTCTTCTGCCTTGGGTGCGCCCTGTTCCGGGATCTCCTTGGTCTCGCTGTCATCGGCCTTCTGATCAGATATGACTTTCATAATTACCGGAAGGAAGGCCAATACAAGAGCACCAAAGCCAATCATTCCAGCCATTGCAGGCGAACTCATTTCATAGCCTGCCGTTTCCGGCATATAAGCGTTAAGAGCCTTGGAAAGGTTTTCTTTTCCCCATTTCTCCCACACTGTAAGGTTCGGTTCGGGGTACCCGTATTCCTTGAGCAAATCACCGGATGAATCAATGAGCATATCAAGAACTCCGACAAAGGCGTTTAGCTCTTCCGGCTGCTCCTGCTGCTTTTCTGTCTGTGGTTCTTCTTCGGCTATCTTATCAAAATCAATATCAAGGCCTGCAATATCTGCGGTTATATCCTTCCGGTTGATTGTGTCTGCTTCTGTCATTCTCTCTCCCTCGCGGATATCTCAACATCAGCGCCGCCAGTTCCGCAATTTATAACCTTAATTTCGATATTAACGGCACCTGTATCTTCATAAATTTCTTTGATGCCAGGACAAAGAGCCATAATTTTTTCAATGATATTGTGCCCTGCCCGCTGCTCTTTAGACCAGAATATTTTTCCAAGATTCATTCTTCAACCGCCTGAATTTCTTTGATATCCCTTTCAACCTCAAATTTAATCCGGTAGCCTTCGAGAGAGAAAGCCCCGGAAATCCTGCCGGTCTCCTCAAACTTCTGTTTAAGGCCTGAATCATTCATTATCCGTTCTGTAATGTTTGCAATCCGGGTAACGGATTTTATAGCGTCTCCCAACCCGGAAATATCAGCGAGTCCCATTTAATAAATCCTCCTTACAGCGTTTGCTTTTTGAATCTGACTGAACAGCGGTTCTAATTCTCTTTCTTTACTCTCTTCAGGCCTTCCAGAAATTTGAGACCTTTTTCTTTTACCACGTCTTGAAAGAAACCAACCTCCGGCAGCAAGAATCCCCAGCCCTAAGATTATAGCAAAAACAGCGAACAAAGGAAAACCGCCGGACTTTTCCATAGCTTCCTTTAATTTCTCCTCCTCGTTTTTCTCCTCAGATTCATCAGGAGAATTCGGGAGAATTTCATCAATTTCAGGTTCTTCTAATTTCTCCTCTGTTTTCTCCTGTAATTTCTCCTTTTCTTTAGGAGAATTCTCCTCTTTTTCTCCTTTTTCTCCTGTGTTTTCTCCGGGAGAAATCGAAGAATCAGGCGTATTTTCCACAAGTTCATCTTTCCAGATAACGCGATATTTACCGCAAACAGGGCATTTCCTCTTCTTATTTCCCTGATCACGGGGTATCCATTCGTTAGTACAATTGAGACAATGGGCTATTTTTCCCGTTTTCTCCTCGGATTTCTCCTTTTCTCCGGGAGAATTCTCCTCTTTTTCTCCTATCATATAGGAGAAAATAGGGAGAAAACAGGAGAAAAATGGCAGGTTCCACGACATTAAAAAATAGGGTTAAAGGTTCTTTTTCATGGGGCGTTCCCAGATTATCCTTTTACCTCTTGCTTCCCCGTATTCCGGCAGCTGGAATATCTCAGTAAGAACAGGATCTGATTCTGTGATGAGTTCACAAACCCCGATACCGTGACAGGCTGGGCACTCCCTTTCGTAATGCCTCCCCTTCCCTCCGCACAATGTGCAGCGGGCTTTATACTTTCTTAGGTTTTTCAAGGTTCATCACTCCCCGGTATCTTCCTGCGGAAGAAAGGCCTTTAGTTCCGGATTATTCACAATAACCAGAGGCATTTTTATTTTATGCCGCCTGCAAGCATTCTGAACGGTGGATACACTAACGCCTAACTTTTTAGCAATATCCGGATTATGCAGGCCTGCTCTTTTCTGTTCTATAATCCAGTTACGATCTGACAGTTCAGCTGGTGTTTCAGGAGTTCCCATCAGCACACCCTCCGGTATGTGATTTCTGCATCAATCATTGTGATGAGCATTTCCAACCCCTCAAACTCTTTTATTATCAGCGGGTCTAATGTCAACAAAGCCTCTTTCTGCTTTTGGAGGACATCCTTATCCAGCGATTCAAGCCAATCATACCAGACTGCAATTGTTGCCATCAGGCACCCCCAAAATCCTTTTTCTTCTTCTCTTCCATCAGCTGAGACCACCAGTCACGGGCACATTTTTCGCATATATCCGGCGGTAATTGTTTTCCGAAATTATCGTTAAAGGCCCGATTAAATTTCCCTCTTAACTCATCGGGCATTGAATCACAACCACAGGAACAGAAACCGGTCTTCTGTTCTGGTTGCTCCTCAGTCTCTGGTACTGGTTCGGGTTCACTTGCTATACTCTCCGGTTCTTCATTCACTTTGAAATCTGCATCAACGTATTCCATGACCGGCGGGTTTTCCGATACTTCTTCGGGATTATCTGACAGTTCAGCTTCATCATAAAGGCCTGTAATACAAAATGTTCGCCTTAATGCGTGACTTTCAGAGCACTTCTGTAACATAACATAAGGCATTTTTTGCCAGGCACCCGGTTGCTTTCCGGGCAGCTGCTCTTTGTAGAACTCAGAAAGATAAGCGGTGAATTTGATAGGGTGACTCATTTTTTTATGCCAGACTGTTGTAGTTGCTGAATAGAGCTTCCCGTCTCTCTCCTCAAATGTGGTTTCCATCCCGTCAAAGTTGCCGCTATCGTGTGCAAGTTTCAAAAACCCGTCCCGGCCTATGATAATCCCCATTGGAGTAGCCCATATTTGCCGGGCGAATGGATCAAGCTTATACTTATTTGCAAGCTCCATCATGAGCATGAACTGTTCCGGCTTGCACCCCTTCGCGACAGTATCAAGCATTATCTCTTTCTGGTGTGGGGTGTATTCCATCGGCGCTAAATCGCTCATGCCGTCCCCTCCTGAGCTTCAAGATATTGTTCTACAACTTCTCCGGATGCAACTATCCATTTTAAATATTCATTAATCAGGGGTTTAACGAAGCAATCAGGCAACAAGTAGCCTTTTTCTCTGAATGTCGGCATAAATTCAAAACATGCTGCTTTTGCCTTATGTTCACCATTCCGGGCGTAAATTATTGGAATTCTCTTTTCTGAAAGGAATTTGAATAACTCAGATTTAATGAAATCCTGCCTTTCCTGCTCCTTTTTCATCAGGGCTATCTTGGCTTTGGTCTTAAGGATGATTTCAGAGGTTTCTAATGATACCCCTGAAGGCATCGGGGCATCTAAGATCATAGACTGAACAATACTTCTTAGATAAGGAGAAATAGACCGAACCGGGAATAATTCCTTAAGTGTATTGATCTCTTCTTCAGAGAGTCTAACAGGATATTGTTTTAGACTCATGATATGCCTCCTAAGATTCTATAGGTACTAGGTACCGATAGCGATCTTTTTTGAAGGGAAGGGAACCCCCCTATGAAATTCCGCCGATAACGTGTTCCGATGTTTTTTATATCGGGAGATGCAACAAAACAAGTACAATCCGTTTTGATATTGAAAATATTAAAAGATGTAAATCCTTTTGATATTTCAGAATTTAACAAACATTTCTTGTTTTTTTGAGAAGGTACCGATGAAAATAACAATGTGATTTTTGATAGGGTCTTCTTTCCCATATCAAAAAAACCGTATAGGTACCTAGTACCTATAGACCGCTTAAGTTCCATCACTCCGCCCCCTGTGTTTTAGCTCCTAATGTTTGCCGGGTTGCCTCTCTTGCAAGCTCCGCCATAACTCCTATCCTCTTCCGGCTCATCTCAGGATCATCAGCATTAACCCGGACTGTATAACCGCCTCTTTTCGTGCTCCCTGCAATTGTGATAGTATCGGGATACCTCGATACATCTTCAAAAATATGTTTAATCAAGGCTGCACCCCTCCGGGAGTTCTCGCGGGTCGTGGTATGTCCCAATAGGAACAATCCTTCGGCCTTTCGGATTGTAAACAATTTTTATGAATTCGGCTGCTTGTTTCCCTAATGCCTTTTTAAGGTCTGCAAGGGTGATAACGTCCATTTCAGGATTATAATTTTTAGACTTTGCAGCCATTTTGTAAACCTTGCTTTCACCTATCAGCTTAACCGCATCGGTTGCTTTTAGATGAACAATTTTACCGTATATCTCCGGCTGCTCCTCTTTGAGTTTTTCAAGGTTTACGGTCTGTTTCTGTTCGACCGGGAACACAATTTCATAATGCTGACTTTCTATCTTGTCCCTGACAATCCGGTCAATCTCCCTTAAAGCCTTCTTTTCATAAATATCAGCCATTTCCTTTAGTTTTCGGGAGACATCCCCACACCATAAAGCATAATCATAAGGCAGTGCGGGTTCCTGGCTCTCTATTGCCTGCTCTATCTCAGCTATGCTAAACATCAGGCAGCCCCCTTATTTTCCGTCTCTGTGGATTCCTGAAGGCGTTTATTCCGGACTTCTTCAATAATTCCTCTATTCTTATTACGATTCTTGATAGCTGCCTCTAAAGTGCAATATTCATCCCAGCTTTCACACCTCATAGCGCTTAAATTCGGTTCGCTCATCCCGCAATATGGACAAGCTAAAAAATCCCGGACTGTCTGAATTGCATTATCAGGATCATACAGTTCAAAGGCCATCCCGCATTTTTCACAGATGTAAGTCACGCGATCACCCCTTCGGGCTTTGAATTTACGTACGTCTTACCCTGTAAGATCAGGCAGATTTGTTTAGGCGTAACGCCGTATTCATGTGCCAATCTTTTCTGTGATAATCTGCCCTTGCCTTTTGGCAGTTTCTGTGATTCTTCATAGCGGCTGCGGATCTCATCTGCAATCGCAATTGTTAGTTTTGCATTGTGGTTATTTTCCCCGCACTTCTTCCAGATTGTATTAGGGTTCCGGCAATTCTCGGAAGGAGTGACAAGGCGTAAATTCTGTATCCTGTTATCCAGCCTGTCACCGTTGATATGATCAATTTCCAGCATGTCA
>CAZPHR010000001.1:0-17601 GCA_964586475.1 uncultured Methanomicrobiaceae archaeon | reverse complement strand
TACCGGGACAAATTTTGTCCCGTAGACTATCATGCCGCTTTCGCCGTCTGCAACAATCTTCCTGAATGTTGCCTGAACAGGCATTCCGATCTCCATCTCGTCGATATCGCAGACGACCGGTGCGGTCATTCTCGTACCCTCGTCAAGCTCAATGACTGCGATTGGAAATGGTGCTTCATAGTCATAGGGCTCGCTTGCTGTCCTGATAATCGAGAAAGTGACAACTTTTCCTGTGCCCTTGAACTTGTGCTCGACTATCTTCCCGTCTCTTCTGCACTGCGGGCAGATTGTCCGTGGCGGATAGAAGTGTGAACCGCATGTTTCGCACTTAGTACCAATAATATTGTATCTCTGTGGCTGTTTTCTCCAGAAACGTGGGACTGACATTAGTTTACCCTCCTGAGTATGTTTGTAACGACAGTTGCACCTGATCCACCAACATTGTGTGTCATTCCGATCTCGGCTCCGTCAACCTGCCTTCCTGCGGCTTCACCGCGTAACTGTTCGACAACCTCGCAGACCTGCTTGATTCCCGTTGCTCCAACCGGGTGTCCGCATGCCTTAAGCCCACCGCTCGGGTTTACCGGAAGTCTTCCGCCGAGTGCGGTCTCGCCTTCTTCTGTCATAATTCCTGCTTTTCCTTTCTCGCAGAATCCGAGGTCCTCGATTGCACAGAGTTCGGCAATGGTGAAGCAGTCATGGACCTCCACGAGGTCGATGTCCTTCCTCTCGAGTTTTGCCATCTTAAAGGCACGGTTTCCTGCTGCAACAGTTGCATCGAGTGTGCTGATATCACGGCGGTCGTGGAGTGCGATCGTATCTGTTGCCTGGGTCGATGTAAGAATCTGTACCGGCGAGTCGGTGAACTCCTTCGCTCTCTCAAGCGGACATAGAATTACCGCCGCCGCTCCGTCTGTTACCGGGGAGCAGTCCATCAGGCGAATCGGGTCTGCAACCAGTGTGGACTTGAGAACAGTATCAATTGTAATCTCTTTTCTGAACTGTGCAATCGGGTTTCTTGCACCATTGTAATGGTTTTTTACTGCAACCTGTGCAAGCTGTTCGCGTGTAAGGCCATAGCGGTGCATATAGTCTCTTGCAATCATTGCGTAGAGTGATGGGAACGTAACACCGTAGATGCCTTCCCATTCACGATCTGCCGCACCTGCAAGTGCATCGGTAGTCACTCCGCCGTCGACATCGGTCATCTTCTCTACTCCTGCCGCGATGACGATATCGGACATTCCGGATGCAACGGATGTATATGCCTGCCTGAATGCCAGTCCACCCGATGCACAGGCAGCTTCTGTCCTCGTCGAAGGAATGTGCCTTGTGGATGCAAGCCCGACTGCATCGGCGATGAGGGCCGAGATGTGCTCCTGAAGAACGAATCTTCCGCCGCTCATGTTTCCGATAAACATCTCGTCGATCTGGTTGCCATCGACGTTTGAATCCTCAAGTGCCTTTACTCCGGCCTCGACGCACATCTGTCTGAACGATGTATCCCATTTCTCGCCGAAAGTGGTGAGACCTATTCCTATTACTGCTACTTCTCTCATGCTGCCCTCACAATTTTGCCTTTGTGTTTTGCGTAAACCGCATAGTCGATATATTTCTTGTTATTGAGGAGATCTTCGACTGAGGGTGCTGCCTTCCTGTCGATGAGTGTCTCGATTGCGTCAGTTACAGTTATGTCAAATGCATCACTGCCTGATCCTGATCCATATGATGTGACAAATATCCTGTCCCCTGGTTTTGCGATGTCGAGCGTTGCCGAGAGCCCCACCGGAACCGCACCTGAGTAGGTGTTGCCGAGTCTCGGAACCGCAAGTCCGGGTTTGATCTGCTCTGCCGTAAAGCCGAGCATCGCTGCTACGTTCCTCGGAAACTTTGCGTTTGGCTGGTGGAATACCGCATAGTCGTAATCGGAAGGCTTTGTTTTCATATGCTCCATCATCATCTTCGCTGCACCCTGGATGTGCTTGAAGTATGCCGGCTCTCCTGAGAATCTTCCTCCATGGCGGGGGTAGTCCTGTCCCTCACGTCTCCAGAAGTCAGGTGTGTCTGTGGTAAACGAGCAGGTGTGATTGATCTCAGCGATCACATCGTCATTTCCGATGACAAATGCCGCTCCTCCGGCCGCAGCCGTGTATTCGAGTGCATCGCCGGGTGCTCCCTGTGCGACATCGGCTCCGATTGCAATGCCGTATTTTACCATGCCACTCTTTACAAGACCCATACAGGTCTGGATGCCTGCAGTTCCCGCCTTGCATGCAAATTCATAATCAGCTGCTGTCATGACAGGGGTTGCACCGATTGCCTCTCCTACGGTTGCCGCAGTGGGCTTTACCGCGTAAGGGTGCGATTCGCTGCCGACATATATTGCTCCGATCTCGTCGGGATTCACATGTCTTCTGTCAAGTGCGAACCTTGCTGCATTGACCGACATTGTAAGAGTATCCTCGTCAAGATCCGGGACAGCCTTTTCCATCACTCCGAGTCCTGCCGCAATCTCTGCACCATTTGCTCCCCATACCCTTGCGATCTCTTCGGTTTTTACCCTGAATCTGGGGATATAGGCTCCGTATGTAATAATTCCTACCATGGTTCTTCCCTAAGTGTTTTTATAACCTCATCCACTTCCCTTTCCGTGCATAAAAGAGTGATTTTGTCCTTCCTTGCAAGTTCAGGGACTAGAGGATTGATCTTTTCAGGTGTAATCCCCTGGAGTATGACGCATCTCGGTTTGAAAGGTGTAACTCTGATTGCAATCATCGGGGATTTTCCTGTTGATACATTGGTGAAGATGAGTGCTCTTTCCGTACTCCACCCGTAGATTTTGTTGAATTCGTTTGAAGATAACTGTAAAATTGCATTGAGACTGTTGACTACGGTGTAACCATAGATCTGGTGATTCATATCACCGTTGATAAGGCAGCACCCGATCGAATCACAGAATTTGTCGAGTCTTATCGGAGCGTCGTAATCATGCATATCATAGATTACATCATCGTCAAAGTCGCTGTAGAGGATGTTTGCGTACTTTTTCATAAATTTTCCGCCTGAATCCTCGTCGATCAAAAGAATGGTCTCAACGATCTTTCCGACGACTGCGGTGCCGGGACTCTTCCTTCTGCCGCCCTCGTAATCAGAGATTACAGACGGGGAAACCTCCAGCCTTTCAGCAAGAAGTCCCGGCGGTATATGGAAGTTCATCCTCCACTTTTTAAGGGCCTCTCCCGGAGAATCAGAAAGGGTGATCTCCCCTGCCATCTTCTCCGCAAGACGGTTCCGCAGCGCGGATTTCATAATTATTATGGTGGTGTTTTCATTAATATAATTAGCGAAGGCCCATTCGTCAATCCGCGAAGACAGTGTGTGCTTATGGAAACCCATATATGATATGCTTATCAATTTTGATAATACAATGATAAATTCCGATGACCTGATGACTCTTAAGAAGATCGCGCTGATGGGCGGTCTGAAATCCCAGGTCTACATATCTTCCCAGGCAATGGGTGAAATACTTGCGATCAGTCCCCAGACTGCCTCCCGGCGGCTTATCAGTCTTGAAAAAGAAAATTTCATCTCCAGGACCATACGCCCTGATGGCCAGTACATAAAGATCAGTGAGCCGGGTGAAAAGATTCTCAGGAATGAATACTTTGATTATTGCAGGATCTTTGAAGAGGCGGATGTCAGTTACATTCTCACTGGTGAGGTCATCAGCGGACTGGGTGAGGGTCGCTATTATGTCAGCATACCGCGGTACATGGAGCAGTTCCGGGAAAAACTAGGCTTTGAACCCTTCCCCGGCACCCTGAACCTCCGCCTTGATACAGTCAGTCAGGAGACCAGAAGAGAACTTGAGAAAATGGAATGGGTTGAGATAGATGGCTTTGTCGACAACGACCGGACATTCGGAAGTGCAAAATGCCTTCGCTGCCGGATTGACGGATCCGCTTCGGCGATAATTGTCCCCGGGAGGACTCATTACCCAGATGATATTATAGAACTGCTCTGCGAACACGGCCTCAGGAAAAAACTTGGGCTAAATGACGGCGACAAAATAAAGGTTGAGATTTCAAATGATTAAAAAAGCTATTGATGCGATGAAGAGGGGGGAGATGATCCTGATATACGACTTCGACACCCGCGAAGGTGAGACTGATTTCGCAATAAGATCGGATGCAATAACAAAGGATCACATTCGTATGATGAGAAAAGATGGCGGAGGACTTATCTGTACTGCAATACACCCGGGAGCAGCAGAAAAGATAGGGCTTCCTTTTGCAAGTGAGGTGCTTGAAGGCACTGGTTTTGCAGAGAAGAACGGCGCAATCCCTTATGATCCGAAGAATCACTCATCATTCTCAATCTGGGTCAACCATAAGGATACATTCACCGGAATAACCGATATTGACAGGGCTCTTACTGCAAACCGCCTGTCTGCACATGTAAAGAGCGCCATGAACGGCGGTAACCTGAATTTTTCTTCAGAGTTCAGGACTCCGGGTCATATGGCATTATTAAGGGCAAATGAGAAACTCCTTGAGCAGAGGCAGGGACAGACCGAATTGTCTATTGCAATCGCCGGACTTGCGGGTGTTACTCCGTGTGTTACGATCTGTGAGATGCTTGATGATGAGACAGGAAAGGCTCTCTCAAAAAAGGATGTAATCGAATATGCCAGAAAACACAATATGATCTTTGTGGGCGGGGAAGAGATTGTCAAATACTGGGAAGACAATCAATAAATATTATTAATTTGATGAACTATCTTTAGTATGGTTATGGGGAAAACAGGTTTTGTATCGTCCTTTTTATTAAATAAGGACACTTTAACAGGATTTTTAACTGAAGGATTTTTTTTGTAACCATATCCTGATATCTGGGGGCAATATATGAATTCTGCTGATGATCCTTTTCTATCGGTATTTACAGGCCTGAAGGAAGAGCTGGTAATTGTTATTGATCTTTCTGTTATGAGAGTAGCCGGGGCAAACGAAAAAGCCTGCAGGGTGCTTGGATTCGATGCAGGTGAGATCTCGGGCATGAGCATTTCCGGTATCATAGTCTTTTTCAGGAATTCCGATCTCATCGGTCGTGAAAAAGAGATATTCTCCGGTAAGAGCTATTTTTCAGGTTTCTTAACCAGTGTTCATGATGAGATTCCCGTCTCCTTTTCCCTGAATCACGTCGCAACTGATGGCAGGGATTATGGAATTGTCATAGGCAGAAGATCTGCAATAAGTAAAGAAATTCCCGGTGATACCGATCTCTCTCTCATACAGTATAAAGAGGCCCTGGATTCAATCGACGAAAGTCTGGTCGTTGTCGACCGGGATTTAAGAATAAGGCTCTATAATGCACCTTTCAAATATCTTGTCGAAAAATATGGCTACAGGGGCGAACTGATCGGTATTCCGTTAAATGAAGCTGCAGGATTTCTGACCGGCAGGCTGTGCCTTGAATATAAGTATGTCTTTCAGTCAGGCAAATCACTTGACACTTCGATTAAGAAGGAATGCGGCTCAAAGACATTGTGGTATGAGATCCAGAAATCACCGCTTCTTTTCGACGGGAAAGTTGCAAAGGTTGTATCCGTAATAAGGGAGACGACGAGGCAGCAGGAACTTGAGCAGATGAAGAAAGAATCCATGTTCCAGATTGAAAAGAATATGGAGCAGTTTGCCATACTAAACGATCATATAAGAAATCCCCTGCAGGCTATTGTTGGTCTGGCCGATCTTGAGGGTGGGGAGACTTCAGAAAAAATAATTGAATTTGCACTCGAGATCGATGATATCGTAAAAGAACTTGATTCCGGCTGGCTTGAATCTGATAAGATCAGGGAGATGCTTCTTCGACATTACGGGCTTAAAGTTACAAGGAGGCCGAATGTCAGCAGCCCTATCGGTATGCTTACTGTTGTTGAATCAGAAGAGAGTATACATGACGACCGGTGAAAATGTCCGATTATTCTTTTAAAACCATTATTGTTCGTAAAGATATCAAAAACAGCAGAATCCGCATCGGACCCGACTGTACTGTCTATGTGACCGCTCCGCATGGTGCAGACGCCGGCAGGATAATTGAATCGAGAAAGGACTGGATAGAGAAGAAGATCTGCGAGCTGAATCGTCTTGCATCGGCTTATGAAACAGGCGACGGATCTTTCCTTTATAACGGGCTGATGTGGCATCCGGTTTTTTCTGAGAGGGGGGATGTTTCCTTCCTCTGGCCGGAAGTTCACTACAATTCGGTAAAGGAACTGAGGAAGATAATCGCCCGCGAGTTAAGGGCAGATATCTCCGGCCGACTTGCTCACTATTCAAAAAATATGGGTGTTGAGTACGGGAGGATTTCTCTCCGGAACCAGAAAACACGGTGGGGCAGTTGTTCGGGGAGAGGGAATCTTAATTTCAATCTTCGTGCAATGGCGCTACCGGAGACTGTAAGAGATTATCTTGTGGTTCATGAACTTTCCCACAGGATTGAGATGAACCATTCCCCTTCCTTCTGGAAGATTGTAGCCCTTCACTATCCCGGCTACAGGGAGGCGGAGAGGGTTCTTAAGCAGTACTGGGTTGTAATCGGAAGGAACAGGATCTGGAAATCTATTCTTGATGCAGAGGTCCGCTGAAAGTTGACAATTTCATTAGATTAATAACCCGGCCCCTTTTATTGTACATACAGGACAGCAGATGACCGGCTATAACAGGGCTCTTCGAAAATTTGTATCGCCCGAAATCATTACAGGGGATGGTGCAAGAGAGTTTGCAGGGAGATATTCGCTCAATTTTGACCTGAAAAAGGTTCTCCTTGTAACAGATCCAAATATTGAAAAATGCCCCTGGTTATCCCTTGTTATTGACTCAGTTACTGATAACGGGGTGGAATATGAGATATTCTCTTCCATAACTGAAAATCCCAGTGTCGATGAGGTAATGGAGGGTGCTGATTGTTTCAGAACAGCAGGCTGTGATGGTATTATTGCCGCAGGCGGGGGTAGCGTTCTTGACTGTGCCAAGGGAATAGGCATTGTTGCTGAAAACGGGGGCAATATTTCTGGTTATATCGGTCTTGACCTGATAAAAAATCCAATGCCGCCCCTGATATGTGTCCCTTCAACGGCAGGAAGTTCGGCTGATGTGTCCCAGTATGCAGTGATCTCAGATCGGAGCAGGAGGACAAAGAAACTGATTGTGTCCAAATCCCTCGTTCCTGATGTTTCACTGCTTGATCCAGTTACGCTTTCAACCCTCTCCGCTGAAGTTGCGATAAACAGTGCGATGGACGCTCTAATACATGCAATAGAAGGATATTGTTCAAACGGTTCCTCTCCGGTTACTGACACATTTGGCATAAATTCAGTTGAAATGATAATCCGGAATATGAATCCCGGTTACTGGAAAGATTCTGACAGGAGCTTTGGAGTCATGATTGCAAGTCTTTAT
Source organism: uncultured Methanomicrobiaceae archaeon (assembly GCA_964586475.1). Taxonomy (GTDB): domain Archaea; phylum Halobacteriota; class Methanomicrobia; order Methanomicrobiales; family Methanomicrobiaceae; genus Methanolacinia. The sequence continues at coordinate 10,141 of CAZPHR010000001.1, read as the reverse complement.
GCGGGTTTATGCTTTTCCAATGCAGGCCTGGGGCTTATTCATTCAATGGCCCATTCTCTTGGCGGATGGACCGGGATGAGCCACGGATATGCCTCTTTTCTCGTAGCAAGTGAAGTGATGGAGTTTAATATAGATGCTCATCCGGCCAAATACAGGGAACTTGCCCTTAAATTTGGGATTGATGGTGGGGGGAAGAGTTGCCGGGACTCAGAACTGCCCGGTTTAATAGATGAAAAAATAATGGATATATTTGGATATGAAGAAAGGCCGGGGCTTGCAGATCTGGGTGTTTCAGAAGATGATGTACCGGTACTTGTCCGGCATACAATGGAGGACCCGTGCATTGCCACAAATCCCCGCCTGCCAGGGGCGGGCGACATTGAAAAAATATTTCTGAATCTTCTCTGAATTTACCGTAATTGATCAGGCGGGCGAATTGATTTATATAAATTATGACCCTCCCTTACCGTCTATTATACATACAATCCGGAGTATAAGGTGTAGCACAAAATGAATGATCCGGAAAATGATCCCTACTATGAATTGAGGAAAAAGCTCCTCGGACTTGGAGATTCATCTTTCAGAAAGACATATTATCCTGTTTTAAGGCATAAACAGATGGAACTTGAGAGATTCAGGATAATCCTTGATCATATCAATGATATTGTTTTTTTAATTTCATATCCTGAAGGAATTATTGTGGATTTTAACATCCGGGCAACGGAAAAACTGGGATTAATTCCGGGGGAGGTTGTTGGAAAAGAAATATCCGGGTTTCTTTTTGATGATTTGGGAAGACCGGTTTCACTTCAGGCAATGAAGGATAAGGCTGAGAGAGTCTTGATCCGGGCTGAGATAGCCTGTAAATCGGGTGAAACCATTCCTGTGGAGGCTGATCTTAGTTTCGCCAGGTATGGTGATGAGACCTATTGTGCGGTCGTATGCAGGGATATCACCGAAAGAGTGCAGATGGAGAGGCTGATCCTTGATTCCGAATCCCAGTACCGGACGACAATAGAGGCGATTACGGATGGGATACTGGTAATAAACTCCTCCGGGCGTTCAATAATCTCAAACCGGGCATTCAGGGATATGTATCTGCGCTTCACCGGCGAAGAGGTCCCGGAAAAGCTCAATATATCTGATTTCTTTAAAAAAACCGGTCTTTCTGAAGCAGGCGATATTCAGGCTCTTATGGATTCCAAGGACTACGGGGAGATGACCGGGAAGATTTTGCTGGACGACAAGATGGCTGTCATCGAGATTAAGAAGATTCCAATTATCCACGAGTACAGGCATGAACAGTCTGTATTTATAATCCGCGACATCACCCTGAACTCTGTTCTTGATGAGATTAGAAAGGATGTGTTATACCAGATAAACCGGAATATGGAGCAGTTTGCAATCCTGAACGATGAGATACGAAATCCACTGCAGGCACTCTCCGGAACTGTAGAACTGAAAAATCCTTCGCTTGCGGATGAAATCCAGCCATATATTAATGAGATAAATATGATCGTCCGGAGGCTTGACATCGGGTGGCTTGAATCCGAGAAAGTCCGTTCGATGATAAAGAGGCATTACGGTGTTTCAGTTCTTGAGAAAGATGAGATCCGGGATGCAGTCCAGTATATCCGTGAATTCGGGCTGGATAATGAAAATACAATTAATCCGTAGTAGTATCTTCAGGAATATCTCCGCATCTCCGGATTAATATCTGTTTCATAATCGCTCTTGAACTGCAGAACCCTTCCCCGGAAAATGCATTAATTCTTACAATATCCGCAGATATGCCGTTATCTTCCAGATCTTTTTTCAGTCTGTCTTCTTTGAAGAACTGGTTGAAACCGAGGGTGATAATATCAGGTTTAATCTCTCTTATTGGATCATAGATATCTTTCGTTGAACCAAGCCGTGCATAATCGACAACTTTGAGTGATTTTACCATTTCAAGGCGTTGTTCCTCGGGAATTACCGGCTTAGGCTTATGTTTTACGTTATCGTCCCTTGCAATTATTACGTGCAGTTCGTCACCCAGTCTGCGTGACTCTTCCAGATAATATATATGGCCCGGATGCAGGATATCAAAAGTCCCTGTCGCGACTACCTTCTTCAATCGATCACCTCAGCCTGGCACGGGCTTCCGTCTGCAAAGAAGCACCTCCAGTCATCTTCAGTATAAGGTGCGCCGATGATAATATGATATTTTCCGGTTGCCGGGAAGAATCTCAGGTCTGCATCTGAGGGCCTCATCACTCCGTTGGGATGGGAATGGGCACTTCCTGCAATCCCTGTTTCAAGGGGCATCATATGGGGCTGAAAGCTTGCACTTGTACTGCCTGTTATCGTGCCTGGTGCCAGTTCGAATTCGTCGATAATATCACCATTCTTTCTTAAAAGGGCCAGAAATTCACAGGGGTGGTTGCTCTTTCCCAGTTCGGCAAGTATCCGGAGAAGCTCTCTTTTTATCTTTATGTCGGCCATTTGTCTATTGATATAGACTATCCGAAAAGATAACTCTTTCAGATCCCGGCAGGATCCTTAAAAACCTTTATATCCTGTTCTGGCAAGGATAAATCATGTATTCAAGAATTCTGGTGGCTGTCGACGGTTCTGGAGAATCGAGTGCGGCTCTTGAAAAGGCGATAGAGATTGGAAGATGTCAGGACTCCGAAGTCCATGTAATATATGCAATTAATCCGGGAGTATATGGTGCTACGATAGTTGATCCTGCAATCGGAGTTTCTGATCCCGGTTCTGAGCGTATATTCAATATGCTCCAGGAGGAGGGTGAAAAAATTATCAATGATGCAAAGGCCCTCTCTGCCAAACTTGACTTTGACATCAACTGTCATCTCAGGATCGGGGATGCAAGGGATGTGATCCTGAATACCTGCAATGATATCGGTGCTGATCTTATTGTTATCGGTTCTACAGGGAAGGGGATGGCAAAGAGACTGGTTCTTGGAAGCGTCAGTTCGTCTGTAGTTTTCCACAGCAGTGTATCCACTCTTGTGGTTCGCAGCTCCAAAAAATAGAGGTCTAAAAAGGTCCGTCCTGCTCATAGCTTCTGCCGAATTTCAGTGCAAGCTCCGCTTTGTACAGCTCCTTGCCAAGATATGCCGCATGGTCCATGAGCGAGAGTCTCTCCTCTTTCAGGAGTAAATGAAAAATATCATCCCAATTCTTTCCTTTTATGGCCCTGGTTCCATGTACCGCCACAATATAGCCGTCCTCAATTCCGATACGGATGTTTCCTGAAGGGTCAAATTCGATATCGCCGGAGTTCTCTCCTGCCTTGTCACAGGTTGAATATGTAAGTGCCGGCTCCCTTCTCTTTCTCTTCTCTTTTATACAGAAGAGATCGATTCCAAGGTCCTTCGGGTAAGGCCTGTCAGAAGCAAGAGCCATCATGTCGCAGGCACGCCTCATCTCCCTGACAGATCCCTTCGTCTTGTCAGAGTGCTCGCTTGTAAATATTACAGACACTCCCGCCTCCATGGCAAGAGCTGCAAGGAGGGCATTTGCACCGGGTGAATCTGCGTCAATGAGTTCAACGACGTTTCCCGCTCCGAAGAAGAGGGGATATCCGTAATCCCTGAAATTTGAGAGTGACTGGAGGAGGCCTGATCCTGCCGGCTGGAGGAGGGGATCGGCGATTATCTTTTTTATGCCTTCATTTTCCGCCATCCGGATATTTTCTTCGAGTGTGTTATCGTTCGGAACGATGACTGCAGCAGCTCCTGATTTTGCGACCTCCCTTCCGACAAAAGGCATGTTATCTTCGTGGAGGGAGAGTATAATGTCCGCGTAACCGAGAGCGGCTCTAATAAGTTCCGGGTCCTGCGTATCTGCTGCAAAAACTGTGCTGGTTCCCGAGAGCTCTTCAAAAACCCTTTTTACATCTCCGGGAGATGCATCGAAACCGAATCCGAGATCTATTATGTGTGCTCCTGATTCGATAAATTCAAAGACCTTTTCCCTGAGATTTGGGACCTTATGTGCATCCATGATCTCTGCAAGTACTTTAATCCCCGAACCGCCCCCTATCTTCAGGCTCCTTATGTAAAAGTCGGGTTCAGAGTATTTTTCCTTCTCAATTATCCTCGAGAATGCCTCGCTCTTCTTCATTGATGTGATGAGTTCGTCAGCAGGTATTTTTTCCGAGAGTTCAAGGTCCCCGAGGCAGCCAAGGATTAGTTCAAGATCGGCTGCATGCCGGGGTCCGAGATATACGGGGATGTCGAATTCTTCCTTAACTCCCGAAAAGTCGGCAGTGCACATTCCCGAAACGAGCACCATATCATATTTTTCCCTTTTTTCAGATAGTATGTCTGAAAGTTTTTTAGGCGTAAGAAATGCCGCTATTCTTCCTGCAGATACCACATCGGCCTTATATTTCTCTGCAGCCTCCCTGACGACGGGATATGCAATCTCACCTGTGGGGAGCAGTATTCGCATAACACTTGAATTAATATGGCAAGGGAGAAAAATACTACTATCCGATGCTGAAATGCGATCTGCATGTGCATACAGATTACTCCCGCGATGGTGAGAGCAGCGTAGAGGAAATAATCAGAATGGCTGAGAAAAGAGGTCTTGACGTAATTGCAATTACGGACCATGATACAGTGGAAGGAGCAAATTATGCACAGACAATAGAAACCGGGATTCTCATCATACCCGGGATTGAGATATCGACGAAATCCGGCCACCTGATTGCTCTGGGTATAAGCGAAGCCGTTCCACCGGGTCTTGACTTTTTTGAGTCAGTCCGGCGTGCGAGGGAGATTGGTGCATTTTTAATCCTCCCGCACCCCTATCACCAGTTCAGGCATGGGGTGGGCATTAAACTGAAGAATGCAATTGATGCTGTTGATGCTGTTGAATCGTTCAACAGCCGGTATATTCTGGGTTCCGCAAATAAGAAGGCGGAGAAGAAAGCCCGGCGCTTTGGGAAACCCTGTGTTGCGGGCAGTGATGCACATAATGCAAGATTTATAGGTTACGGGGTTACCGTCGTCGATTCTGAAAAAGACATGAATTCAATTTTTGAAGCGATATCCGGAGGCAGGTCGGGGATAATCGGGAAGATGACGCCGTTAAGAAGTTATACGGGCCAGTCTCTTAAGAATACCCAGAGGAAGATCGTCCGGAAAGTAAGGCACAAATGAGGATCGCATTTCTTGTATCATATGTCGGCACCGGCTTTTCAGGTTCACAGCAGCAGCCCCGTGTGAGGACCGTCGAGGGAGAAATTATCAGGTCCTGTCTTGATCTTGGACTTTTTTCAGACTGGAGGGATTCAGGATTCCAGTTTTCAGGAAGGACAGATAGCGGTGTTCACGCAAGGGCACAGATTTGTGCCTTCAATACCGATTATCCGGAAAGGGCCGTATCGAATATAAACCGAAAGCTTCCCGGGGATATCTGGTGCAGGGGCTGGTCTGAGGTTCCTGTTGGATTCAATCCCCGCTACGGGGTCTCCCGCAGGACATACAGGTATTTCTTTCCGGGTTCTGCTCTGGATTCCGGGAAGATGGCTTCTGCCGCCGCGTTACTTTTGGGAAGGCATAATTTCACGCGCTTTGCCCGCCTGAATGGCAAGGACCCGGAGAGGGATATATATTCGGCCGAAATAATCCCTGGTGAAGATGGTTTAATCTTTGAAATCAGCGGCAGGAGTTTCCTGTGGAATATGGTGAGGTGCATATCTCATGCTTTATGGCTTGTGGGAGAAGAACTGGCACCGCCTGAGATAATTTCAGAGGCTCTTTCAAACCCCCGGGGCCCACGGTTTCCAGTGGCACCTGCAGAGGGCCTTGTTCTGTGGGATATAGAGGCTGATATTGAATTCTCTCCCCTGCAGGACCTTCAAAAGAGCGACAAATTCCTTAATGATTTCCGTGGCAGGCATCACCAGCTCATGAAGGCCACAGATTTTTTAAGGGAGTGATTATCGATCTTTCGAAACCCGGGGAGGATCTTCGTTCACTGTTTCTCCAATCAGACTATTTTCGCGAATAGCGAAGCGAAATCTGTAATGATAGTCTGTAAAAAGGATGTCCTTATTCAGGAATTAGACTTTGTTGGATATTAAAAAAGGGGATATGTTAAAAAAGGGGATTATACTGAAGTGATAGCCACTCCGGAAGGCTTCATTATGCTGACGAGCCACCCGGGAATAGGCTGTGAAGTCTTTAAGACTACAAGGAAGTCATCCCTGTTTGTAACAACCCCGCGGTAAGTGGCAGTGACTTCATAGTCGCCGTCGAATACCGGTATGCCCAGCGTCCTTATGATTACGTGCTTGACGGGGAAGGTTGCTGATTCACCTACATTTATAGTCCGCCTGTCGTTGTTTATCACAAGTGTAACTGCACCTCCGCTGCTGATTGCCTGTACCGGGACCGGGCCGAAGTAGATTTTCTCATTGTCGGGCATGAGCACATCATACTGGCCTGTATACGAGAGTGGGTATCCATATCCGTCGAGCACATCATTGCCCGTTATCAGCGTCACATATGCTGCAACAACGACTATTACGAGAATGATGATGAATGCCAGGATTATCTTTCCGGCATGACTCTTTTTCGGGGCCGCGGCTTTCTGTTTTGCAAGAACCTCCTTTTCGATCTGGGCTCTCTTTTTCTCCTCCTCAGTCCGCTTTCTATCCTCTTCCCGTGCCCATTCGTCTTTTTCCTTCTGTTTTTTGGCTTCCTCAGCAAGACGCTCTTTTTCGGCCTGTTTCTGGGCTTCTATCTTTTCGTACTCCTTGGCTTTTTCGGCGTTTTCTTTCTCAAGTCTCTCTTTTTCGATTCTTTCGCGTTCCTCTCTCCTGATCCTCTCCTCCTCGGATTCAGGAACTACCGGTTTTTCTTCTTTTTTCTCCGGGTCGTCAGGAAGCTTGACCGCCTCCCCCACCTTCTTCGTAAACCCTTCTAGTGATTCTTTATCGGGAAGTTTTACCATTTATTTCACCTCAATGATATTCTCTCTATATGTCGGATCAGATATATTTATATTGCGAAGAAAAGGGATTTTTCACTCACTTTTTCTTATAAGGAATGGTTTTCCTTCGATGATGACATACTCCTCCCCTTTCTGGATGAAGTGTCCCGCACCGGAAAGGGTCTTTTCCACTCCGTCTACAAGATACCTCTCCGGGCCTTCCACGGTGAATGACATGATCCCGCCGATGTCGATAAGGCCATCATCATAAACGATATATTCCTTATCTCCGATTATCAGGTGCCGGGTATTTTTAAGCAGCACCTCCTCTCCCCCGAGTAAAAAGCGCTCCTTTTCTTCACATAAAAATTCATAGTCGGCCATAAGGGAATATTCATCCTGATCTAAAATCTCCTCTTTTGGGGCTGAATCTATTGTTTCCCTGTCATATTCTTTTCTCTTTTCAGGGTCGGAAAGAACCGAATAGGCAAGAGATATATTTTCAAAAAGTTTTTTGGCATTTGGGTGTGTTGCAGTATCCGGATGGTATGTCTTTGCAAGGCTGCGGTATGCCTTTTTGATCTCATCAGATCCTGCGTCTTCGTCAAGACCCAGCAATTCGTAATAATTCTGCGTCATTTGATCAATTATATATCTGTTCCGGATTATTTCAATCAGATGCCGGAACCGGATGCATAGCCAAAATATCATTATAAATAGTGACAGATTATTACAGAGGTTTTTTAATTGGCAGAGATTCCGGATGATGAGTATATATTGAAGACCACATCTGCCTGTGCCGGGTGCAGTATTCCTCTCTGTCTCCGGTATATTACAAAGGCGGCCGGTCCTGATACGGTGCTGGTAATTCCCGCATGCTGTACAAGTGTTATACAGGGTTTATACCCGAACACCGCGGTGAACATCCCCATTTACAATGTGGCATTCGCTTCGGCAGCTGCGGTTGCATCAGGGATGAGCGAGGCCTTCCGTGCGGCAGGGAAGAATACAAACGTAATCTGTTTCGGAGGAGACGGCGGAACGGTCGATATTGGTATACAGGCTCTCTCAGGAGCTCTTGAACGGGGAACAGATTTCCTGTATATATGCTATGACAATGAGGCATACTCGAATACGGGCATGCAGAGGTCAGGCGCAACTCCGCTGGGTGCTGCAACAACAACTACTCCCACAGGAAAGAAGGAGTTCAAGAAGGACCTTGATGCAATCGTCAATGCACACAATCCCGTGTATATGGCGACGGCCTGCAGTGCCTATCCTGTCGATCTTTACAATAAGGTCGAAAAGGCGCTCTCTATTCCCGGACCCAAGTTCATGCATATCCTTGCCCCTTGTCCGCCAGGATGGAGGTATCCGTCGGATAAGACAGTTGCTCTTGGAAAGCTTGCGGTCCAGTCGGGGATGTGGGTTCTATATGAACGTGAGAACGGCAAAATGGCTTTGACCGGCGCTTCTAAAGCGGCTGCAAAGAAGAGAATCCCTGTCGAAGATTACCTGAAGGCCCAGGGAAGATTCAAGACCGCAACAAAAGAGAATGTCGCGGAGCTCCAGCAGATGGTCGAGAACAATTTCAAAAGAATTGAAAAGGAGGTCGAGGGAATATGCTGAATGTCGGAACGGGGAATAAGGCTGTGGCCCTTGCGGCCAGGGATGCAAAGCCCGGTGTTGTTGCCGCATATCCCATAACACCGCAGACCGAGATCGTCGAGGAGATTGCAAACCAGGTTGGTGCAGGCAACCTGGATGCAAGATATATACCGGTTGAATCAGAACATTCTGCAATGGCAGCCTGTATTGGTGTCGCCGCAACCGGAACAAGGACGTTTACGGCCACAAGTTCGCATGGTTTAGTATATATGTGCGAGATGCTCCACTGGGCGGCCGGTGCACGCCTCCCTATTGTAATGGCGAATGCAAACCGTGCACTCGGTCCCGGCTGGAATATCGGTGCCGAACACTCTGATTCACTTTCTATGAGGGACGCCGGCTGGCTTCAGGTTTATGCATCGACGGTTCAGGAAGCTTATGACGCCACGATCATTGCATTCAGGATCGCAGAGAATGAGAACGTCCTCCTTCCGGTAATGATCAACCTCGACGGCTTCCTGCTGACCCATATAACACAGGCTTTTGAGACAGTCGATCCGTCCGGTTACCTGCCGGGCATCAATACTCCTCATGCAATAGATACCGGTAATCCGGGCGGTTACGGGACACTTACTGCAAATACAGAGCATTTCAAATTCCGACATGATATTATGAAGGGAATGAAGAACTCCGTTCCTGTAATTGAGGAGGCTGAAGAGGAATTTGCAAAGCATTTCGGTAGGAAATATGGCATGACGGAGGATTACATGGCAGAGGATGCCGAAGTTCTCATCATCGCAATGGGAACGCTTGGAAAGGAGATGGAGGTCGCCGTTGACAAACTCCGTGAAGAGGGCATTAAGGCTGGTTCTGTCAGGGTCCGCTGGTTCAGGCCGTTCCCTGATCTGGGGAAGAAAATTGAAGGAAAGGATCTCGTTGTTATCGATCGCGACTACTCGTTTGGCTTTGGGGGAATCCTCGCAAACGAACTCCGTGCAAAGACATGTTGTGAGCCGTACAGCGTTATTGCCGGTCTCGGCGGTCAGGATGTGACATATGATGACATTGCCGGGTTTGTCAGGGCCAGGAAACCCGGTGAAGAATTCTGGTTTGGGGTGAGTGAATAATGTACGAGATAAGACTCCATTCGAGGGGTGGACAGGGGGGCGTGCCTGCAGCAAAGATCCTTGCACATGCTGCATCCCTTGACGGCAAATACTCGACAGCAACTCCTCTCTACGGTGCAGAGAGGCGGGGCGCTCCGGTTGTATCGTTCATCAGGCTCGATGACAAGCCGATAAAGGTCTATTCACAGGTGAGAAATCCTGACCTCGTGATAGTCCTTGACCCGGGGATAATGAATATGGTCGATGTTCTCCAGGGAATGAAAGAAGGTGGTGAGGTTCTGATTAACAGCCCCAATAAACCGGAGATGAACGGACACAGGGTTTACAATATCGATCTTACCGGAATTGCACTATCACTCGATCTTGTGGTGGCCGGAAATCCGATCCTAAACACCCCTCTACTCGGGGCGCTGGCAAAGATCGGTCTGGTCTCCCGTGAGTCGGTTAAAAAGGCA